>QMMB01000244.1 GCA_003647035.1 Deltaproteobacteria bacterium
CACCGAAGTGCGCAGCATCTTCCACGGGTACACCAACCTCCAAGAGTACTATCACGTCGCTCGCCCCCTGCTCGAGTCCGAGCACTATCGCTTGCTCACCCCTGCCGACATTCGCGGGCTTCGCAACAGTCGAGGCGTCATCATCGGAACCGCGCGGGTCAACCCCGGCGCTGCCATCGAGACCCCCGCAGACCTGCTCGATCCCGAGAAAACCGAGCGGCTCCGCAGGATTCACGGCGCCTTGCGCGCCCTCGATGTCGATGCGCTCATCTCGATCGGCGGTGACGACACTCTCAAGACGGCCAACTTCCTCTACGAGTATCAGAACCACCACGTCTCGAACGAAGCCCGAGTTTACATCGTGCATTTGCCCAAGACGATCGACAACGACTACCGTGGCATCGACTTCACGTTCGGGTTCTTCACGGCGGTCGACGTGATGGCGAAGGAGCTGTTGAATCTGCGCGCAGATTGCATCGCCACCAGCGGCTATTTCATCGTCGAAACGATGGGCCGCAAGGCGGGTTGGTTGTCGTACGGTGTAGCGATCGCCGGCGAAGCCAACATGGTGCTCTCTCCCGAAGATGTGTACGGCGACCTCGCGGTCGACGAACCCTATGTCGATCCGCTCACGGGGGCACAAACCGCGCAGCGGTGCCTTTCGGTCCCGGCGCTCGTCGATCGGATCGTCGATCTCATACTCGAGCGCGAGAAGCGCGATCAATACTACGGCACCGTCGTCCTCGCCGAGGGCCTCTCCGAGTTGCTTCCTGAAAACGAGCAGCCCGGGATGCCTCGGGACGAGCATGGGCACATTCGTCTGAGCGCGTTCGACCTCGCCAAGATGGTTTCGGACCGCGTGCAAACCCGATACGAGGAGCGAACCGGCCGGCGCAAGAAGGTCCGGCACATTCAGCTTGGTTACGAATCCCGCTGTGCTCCGCCTCATGCGTTCGACGTGATGCTGGCGAGCCAGCTTGGCATCGGTGCGTTTCGCGCGCTCGTCGAGGAGCAGCTGGATGGCCACATGGTCAGCGTCAGCGGCCAGCTCGACCTGCAGTACGTCGCATTTTCGAAGCTGATCAATCCGCAGACGCTGCAGACCGATGTGCGCTACATCGAAACCGGAAGCGACTTTCACCGGCTCGCCCGCTTCTTGGAAACGCGCACAGGCCAACGGCCGGCCTGGGGCCCAGGTTTGCGTCTCGAGCCAAAAACCGAAAAGCCTCCGGAGTAACCCCGAAGGCTTGGTCTCGTCCTAGAACGGACGCTCGCTGATCTGACGAACGCGCTTGCGACGCCGACGTGCGGCTTCAGCAGACTTCTTTCGCTTCTTGATCGAGGGCTTCATGTAGTGGCGCCGACGCTTGAGCTCACGAAGGATGCCCTCGGTCGCCATCTTGCGCTTGAGGTGCTTGACCGCGCGCTCGAGTCCACGTTCACCGACGTGAACTTCGATAGGCCTACATTGTACGGTCTCAACCATGAACGCTTCTGCTCCTCTTACGAGCGCCGGAGGCTTACACAGTGTACACAGCGGCGCAAGGAGGCCTGGATTTACGGGGCATAGCCCACTTAAAACCCAGTAATCATTGCGTTATCAGGCGGTAACAGTGCTTTCGTCCCCGCTGACGGACCCGCCGCCCTCAAACAGGAGCTTTCCATCGCCGGCCTCGACCCGAATGGTGTCCCCCGCCGAGAAGCGACCAGCGAGAATGTCCTCCGCCAGACCGTTCTCGAGATGGCGCTGAATCGCGCGCTTGAGCGGCCGGGCACCGTACGTCGGATCGTAGCCGACGTTCGCGAGGAAATCTTTCGCGGCGTCGCTGATCTCGAACCGCAGGTCACGCTCGGCGAGCCGCCTCTCGAAGATGGCGAGCTGCACATCGACGATGCTTCGCAGTTGCGCTCGGTCGAGTCGATGAAAGATGATCGTCTCGTCGAGACGGTTGAGAAACTCCGGACGAAACGCATCACGGAGATCTTCCATGACCGCTTTGCGCATCGACTCTTCATCATCGAGCGCCATGATGTGATGAGAGCCGACGTTCGAGGTCAGGATGATGACCACATTCTTGAAGTCGACCGTGCGCCCTTGGCCGTCGGTCAATCGCCCGTCGTCGAGCACCTGAAGGAGCACGTTCCACACGTCTGGGTGGGCTTTCTCCACTTCGTCGAAAAGAAGAACGGCGTACGGACGGCGACGCACGGGTTCGGTCAGCTGTCCGCCCTCTTCGTAGCCGACGTATCCGGGAGGTGCGCCGATGAGGCGAGCCACGGCGTGCTTCTCCATGTACTCGCTCATGTCGAGCCGGATCATCGCCTTGTCGTCGTCGAACAGGAAATCTGCCAGCGCTCGGGCGAGCTCCGTCTTGCCGACGCCGGTCGGGCCGAGGAACAGGAACGAGCCGATGGGGCGATTGGGTTCGCTCAGCCCGGCGCGCGAACGTCGCACTGCGTTGGACACCGCGACCACTGCCTCGTCCTGACCGATCACGCGCTCTCGCAAACGCTCCTCCATGTGAAGGAGCTTGTCTTTTTCGCCCTCGAGCATCTTGCTGACCGGAATGCCCGTCCACTTGGCGACGACTTCGGCGATGTCTTCGTCCGTGACCTCTTCCTTGAGGAACGATGCGGTCGTCTGCACTTCGGCGAGCTTGTGCTGCGCTTCGGTCACCGTGGCCTCGGCAGCGGGAATCTCGCCATACTGCAGCCGCGCGGCTTCCTCGTACTCGGTCGTGCGTTCGGCACGCTCGAGTTCGATCCGGAGGCGTTCGACGAGCTCCTTCTTCTCGCGAATCTCCGTGATGATCTCCTTTTCGTGGAGCCACTGCGCGCGCATCGTATCGCCTTGCTCTTGAAGCTCGGAGAGCTCCTTCTCGAGGTCCGCGAGGCGCCTCTTGCTCGCGTCGTCCGTTTCCTTCTTCAGCGCCTCCCGTTCGATTTCGAGCTGCGTGAGCTTTCGCTGGATGCTGTCGATCGGCGCCGGGACCGAGTCGATTTCCATCTTCAAGCGCGAGGCGGCTTCATCGATGAGGTCGATGGCCTTGTCCGGCAAGAAGCGGTCCGTGATGTAGCGTTGGCTCAGGGTTGCGGCGGCCACGATGGCGGAATCTTGAATGCGAATGCCGTGGTGAATCTCGTAGCGCTCCTTGAGCCCCCGCAGGATCCCGATGGTGTCGTGCACCGAAGGCTCGCCAGCCAAAACAGGCTGGAACCGGCGCGCGAGCGCAGCATCCTTTTCGATGTGCTTGCGGTACTCGTCGAGCGTCGTGGCGCCAATGCATCGCAGCTCCCCGCGCGCCAAGGCCGGCTTGAGCATGTTGCTTGCGTCCATCGAACCTTCCGCAGCGCCCGCTCCGACCAAGGTGTGCAACTCGTCGATGAAGAGCATGATCTCGCCTTTCGCCGATTCGATCTCTTGCAGGACGGCCTTCAGCCGCTCCTCGAACTCCCCGCGATATTTCGCCCCGGCGATGATCGAAGCGAGGTCGAGCGCGAGAAACTTCTTGTTTTTGAGCCCTTCGGGGACGTCTCCTTGAACGATGCGGTGGGCGATCCCTTCCGCGATTGCGGTCTTGCCGACGCCGGGCTCGCCGATGAGGACCGGGTTGTTCTTCGTGCGGCGCGAGAGCACCTGCATCACCCGACGAATCTCTTCGTCTCGTCCGATCACCGGGTCGGTCTTGCCTTGCCGTGCAGCCTCGGTCAGGTCGTTCGTGTACTTCTCGAGGGCTTGGAACTTTCCTTCCGGATCCGGGTCGGTCACACGTTGGTTACCGCGCACCTCTTGAACGGCCTCTAGCAGTTTCGCGCGGCCCACACCTTGCGCTTCGAGCGCCTTCTTCAACGCAGTGTCTTTGTATGCCGCGAGCAGCACGTGTTCGGCGGACGTGTACTCGTCCTTGAACTCTTCGGTTTGCTTCCAGGCATTGTCGAGCACGTCGCGAAGCCGTGACGAGATACCGGGCTCCGCGCCGCCCGCGACCTTCGGCATCCGATCGAGGATCGCGCCGAGGGCGCGAATCAGGCCTTGCAGGTCGACGCCTGCCTTCTCGAGGATGGCGGGCGCGAGGCCTCCAGCCTGCGCCAGGAGGTCGAGCAGCAGATGCTCCGGATAGACCTCGGGGTTGCCCCGATCGGCTGCGTTTTGCTGCGCGGCGACCAGGGCTTCGCGCGTCTTTGTGGTGAGTCTATCGAGTCTCATTGCCCGGCAAGTTAAGCATCGTGACGGGTGCGTCAATAGTTAGACAGGGCTCTGAAACGACGCAATAACATCCGGGTGCGCCGCTTACTCCTCGCCTCGGCCGCTCTCCTGGTCATCGCGACGTCGATGTCTTGTACTTCTTGTACTTCTTGCAAGACCGAGCCGACGCCGACCGGCTTCGAGTCCCCCAGTGCGACCATCGACACACTGTTCCGCGCGTACGACATCCAGGACATGTCTCAAGAAGAGGCTCGACGGCGGTTGGAGGCTCGAGAGCGGTTCGAACTGCTCGACGCGAAGTTGTTTCGCAGGTGCTTCTCGGACTGGCAGGGCGAGCACGATCAGGCGCTTGGCGGATTCGTGTTCGGGCAGCTCGTGGCCGCCAAAGACGAGCTCTTGATCACAGTCGAGGACAGCACCGCCCAAGTGCGGGCCGCGTCCGCCTCGCCCGACCTACAGCCGATCGTGCTCGTCGAGCAGGACGGTGCATGGCAGATCGATCTGCGACAGAGCGTTGCGCCGAAGATTCGACAGAGCCTGTATGAGATCTATCGACGGGCTCGTAGAGCGGAACGCCAGGCGCCTTGATGGTCGTGTTCAACGGATCGTGAACGGTGTGACGTCGATCGGCTCGCCCGGTGTGGCCGCCTTCAACGCCTCCTGCATCATCTGAAGCTCGCGCGCATGCGGGTTCAGTACCAGGCCCGCTGCGACCGTCCGAAGTGCCGCATTGGTGTCGCCAACAGCTGCAAAATACAACGAATCTGTATAGTGCCGCCAAATCAGTTGCGTCCGGGTGTGGTTCTCGATCGGCCGTCCGATCCGCTGATAAAGATCGCCCCAAAGCGTGGCGTGCGTGTGCATGGCCCGAGCCTCGTCGGTGTCCGTCGTGTTTGCCGTCAACACGCGGTGATACAGCTGCTCGGGGACCAAGAGATCCATCATGTCCTGCGTGACTCGGACGTCCATCTCCACGTACACCGGTCGCAGTGCCGCGAGGCTTTGGAGCTCAGGCACGCTGAGGGTTCCGTCGAGTACGTAGCTGCGCAGCAGCGGGGTCAACTCTGGCTCGTCTGTCACGAAACGATCGACCAAGCTCGGATACGTCAGCAATGGAAGCGGGATCATCGTGACATCGGGTCGATTGTTCTCCTCTGCTTCGCCACCCCAAAATCGAAAGATCGTCTGTGGGTTGTGAACCAGTACGACCGAACGCGGCGGTAGAGAGCGACGAAGGCCGTCGTCGAACACATCGGTGTCTACGAAGTCGGCGAGCGACGAGGCCCCCGAAGAGCGAACGAATTGAGACGAAGCCATGAGCGCCAGGATGGCCCCGAGCACCGGTGCGAGCCGCGGCCTGTTCGGCAGTGCTTCGGCGAGGGCGCTCAGCAGAACACCGATCGCAAAGACGGCGAGTATTGCAAGGGCGGCGTACGACAGCATGAGGTATGCGAGCGCGTCGGG
>QMMB01000245.1 GCA_003647035.1 Deltaproteobacteria bacterium
CCACCGAGGACATCGCCATACAAAGCGACCCGGCGGCCGACAAGGTCGAGTTCCTCGGAGTCGAGGTCGTGAAGAGCGAGCGCCCGGAGCTCAGCGATGCAGACGTGGTCGTGTCGGGTGGCCGTGCGCTCAAGAGCGCGGAGAACTTCACTAACGTCATCGAGCCATTGGTCGACGCGCTAGGCGCCGCGATGGGTGCATCGCGTGCCGCGTGTGACGCGGGGTACGTTCCGCCGGAGCTGCAGGTTGGCCAGACCGGCAAGGTCGTCGCGCCGAAGCTCTACATCGCGATCGGCATCTCGGGCGCTATCCAGCATTTGGCCGGCATGAAGGGCAGCAAGACGATCGTCGCGATCAACAAGGACAAGGAGGCGCCGATCGCTCAGGTTGCCGACTATTTCCTGGTCGCCGACCTCTTCGACGCCGTCCCCGCGCTCACCGACGCCGTGAAGAAGCTGTAGCTCCTTACGGTCCGGAAAACACGAGGAGAAGCCCGGGTGGCACCGCCTCCCGGGCTTTTTTTGGCATACGGCCTCCGCGATCCGGCACAATTCGGCGATGGTTTGGTCCCTCGCACTACTGCCCGTACTCGCGGTGGCGCTCGTGGCGCTTCAAAAGGCTCAGCGACGCCGGCGAACGGTGACCGAGGATTCGCCCTCCCGCTCGCTATATTGTGAGCAGCTGGACGTGCCATCCCCGGCGGGCCGTGAACGCAGCACGGAGCCCGGGGCCACGCGGCTGAGGAGCTGCCCCGTGTGCCTCTCGGAGTATCCGACTCGGGACCGGTTCTGCGTCCGCGACGGCGCAGAACTGATGGAAGGCTCCTCGTCAGGACCGTTCACACAAGGGACGATCTGCCCCACCTGCCGGCGCGGCTACCCCTTCGATGCCCGGTTTTGCCCCGAAGATGCGGACGAACTGGTGCCCTATGGCCTGTACGGGGCTGCGAGCGCCACGCGACCCCCGCTGAGGCTCGATGCTACCAAGATCTGCCCCGAATGCGGGATTCGTCACGCCGCGGCCCATCTGTTCTGCGGTGACGACGGCGCCCAGCTGGTTGTCGTGAACTGAAAAGACCCAAGAATTCCCGCAGACGAGGGTCCAAGCACGCGGGGACAACCTTCGTGGACTTCTTGCTCGGCATAGGAAAGGACCGCTATGATCGCGGTCCTAAAGGGGAATCTTCGATCCGGCACGCGTCCACTCACCCTGGGCCGGAAGGAGATGGGGGCTACAGATGAAGATCGTTTGCGATAGCTGCGGTGCCAAATACTCGATCGCCGATGAAAAGGTGGCTGGAAAAATCTTCAAGATCCGATGCAAGAAGTGCTCGTCGGTGCTGGAGGTGCGCGGTGATCAGACCGGCGCACACCCATTCGGTGGAGTCACCTCACCCCAGGGTCCGGGGGGCGAACCAACCTGGTACATCGTGGTCGACGGCGAGCAGCAGGGACCGCTTCGACCGATCGAGTTGAGCCAGCTGTTCGCCAAGGGCAGTGTCGGGCTCGACTCCTACGTGTGGAAGGAAGGGTTCGACGACTGGAAGGTCGCGGGAGATGTGGCGGACCTCGCGACGGTGTTTGGCGGCGCGGCGGCGCAGGCGAAGAGCGCGGCGGCAGACGATACCTCGTCGTTCGGCACGGGCGGTGACCTGTTCAGCGATGCAAACGGTCGTGAGCCGACGAGCGAGATCGATACGAGCGGCAACATGTTCGCAGGCTTCGACGAGAACCCCACGCCAACAGGGTCCCAAGACTCGCCGCTCGGAGCAACTGCTGACGGCTCCGGGGCCGCGGCAGGCATTGCTGGTTTCGGTGGAGGCGCCGTGGGCGCATCCACCCCTCAGCGCATGACGGGTCAACGCAACGAAAACTCCGTACTCTTCTCGCTCACCAATCTGCAGCAGCTCGCATCGCGTGGCGGTACACCTGCAGAGGCGGCGCCCGCGGCAGCAAGCCAAGTGTCTGCTTCAACCGGGGCGCCAGCCGCGCTCGAAGGCTCGGGCCTCATCGATATTCGTGCGCTCGCGAAATCCACCACGCCGGGCACCAAAACCGCTCCGTCACAGGCGGTCGAGGATCTTCTGGCGATCGGCACCGGCGGCGGCGCCTCGCTCGGGACGCCTTTGCTTGGCCCAGCCCCGCTAGACACCTCGGACAGCAGCCGCTGGCTATGGATCGGCGGAGCCGCGATCGCGGTGCTCGCCATCGTCGGCGCGGGAGTCGGTGTCGGCATGGTGCTTGGAGGATCGGAGGACGACGCCCTCGAAATCACCACGGCCACTGGGCAAGAACCGAGTGAGCCCATGCCGGGTTCGAACGAAGTGGCGACCGCGGCGCAGGTCCCCGCCGAGCCGCCTGAAGACGCGCTCGCCGTCGCGGAGCCGATCGAGGCTGCAACGATCGAGGAGCCCACCGAGGCCGAGATCCAGGCACCCTCACCCAAAAAGCGCACCTCCTCGAGCTCACAGCGACGGCAACGAACGTCCAGGAGCTCGTCCAAGAGCACCGCATCTGCGAAGCCCGCACCCAAAAAGCGCAGCAGCAACAATCTCGATGCGCTCATGGATGAGGTGGTTGGCGGCTCTTCTCCTTCCAAGTCGAAGCAGACCACGAGGTCATCGAGCTCGAGCAGCTCGAGCCTCCCCGGCACGCCCACGCGCAACGACGTGAAGACCGCGCTTCAGGGCGTGAGCGGCGCGGTGAAATCCTGCAAGAAGGACAGCGGCGGAACCGCAGCTGTGAGCGTCGTGTTTAGCGGCAAGACGGGGCGCGTCTCGAGCGCAAAGGTCACCTCGGGCCCGTTCAAGGGAACCGCCGTTGGCTCCTGCATCGCATCCGCGGCCAAGCGTGCCCGTGTGCCACGATTCAAGCAGGGATCATTCAAAGTGACCTTCCCCTACAGGCTCTAGAGGCCCTCCAGGAACCGCACCCCCGTCGCCACCCCGAACCCGGTCCCACCCTTCGGCAAGCGTCCGTGCGCGCGGTCGGTGAAGGAAGGTCCGGCAATGTCGAGATGCATCCAGGTGGTCTCGTCGGTGAACTCTTTCAAGAAGAGGGCCGCGGTGATCGAGCCTCCGTAGCGGCCACCCACGTGTTTGAGGTCGGCGATGGCGCTCTTGAGAGTCGAGCGCAGATCCGTGTCGAGCGGCATGCGCCAGAATGACTCGCCCTCCCCCTCTGCGGCGTCGAGATACTTCGAGGCAAGCTCGTCGTCGTCGGTGTAGAGCGCGGCGCGCCACGGACCGAGCGCGACCATGCATGCGCCGGTGAGCGTTGCGTGGTCGATCATGTAATCGGGCTTGAGCTTACGCACCGACCAGGTGAGCACATCGGCGAGCACCAGCCGCCCCTCGGCATCGGTGTTGATGACCTCGACCGTTTTGCCCTCCAAGGACTTGTAGACGTCGCCGGGCCGATAGGCCTTCGCGCCGGTCATGTTCTCAGTGGAGCCCACGACCGCGTGCACCTCGATGGGGAGCTTGAGCCGCGCGGCCGCAAACACGATACCGAGGGTGGTGGCGGCACCGGCCATGTCGCACTTCATGTCGATCATCGAACCAGCCGGCTTGATGCACAGTCCACCGGAATCGAACGTGAGGCCCTTACCCACGAAGACGACCTTTTTCTTTGGGCGCGTGGGCTTGTAGACCACGTGAATGACCCGAGGTTCGATCGCGCTGCCCTTGTTCACGGCAAGCAGGAGGTTCATGCCCTCCTTTTCGATGCGCGCCTTGTTCCAAACGCGGCACGATAAACCGAGCTTTCGAGATTCGGCCGAAGCCGCGCGCGCCAACGTGACCGGATTCAGATCGTTGGGGGGGCGGTTGACCAAATCGCGGGCGAAATTGGAGCTCTCGGCGACGGTCTTGCCAGCTCGTATGGCCGCGCTGAGGCCGCGCGTGCCCTTTGGGGCCCCGAGGATGACGGCCGAGGTGAGCGTCTCGGCAGCCGTCTTGTCGCTCTTGTACTCCGCGTATCGGTAGGCTCCGGCCACGAGACCGTGAGACACGGCACGAACTGACTCTGGTGTGACTCCCGGGAGCTCGACCGCAGCGCTCTTCCGCGCACGTGCGACGGACGCGAGCGCATGGCCCATGTTCCAGGCGATCTTCTGCACGTCTTTTTCGGTGCCAATACCGACGAGGAGCAACCAACGGGATTTCGCTTTGCCGGCGGCGGCAACCTTCAGTGTCTGCGAGGCCTTGCCCGCGAAACGCTCGTCAGAGGCGAGAGGCTTGATGCTGCCCTTGCCGGTGACGACCTCGATCCGGCCCAATGCTCGACTGAGCTTTGTCTTCCCCGATGGAACGGCGACCGCGACGATGTCCGCGGTCGACTTGTCCCAAGTGCCCTCAGAAAGTGAAATCTTCATCTGACTCCTTCTCAAGCTGCTCGGCGGGATACTGACAGGAACTCCTGCGGCCAACAAACGAAAGCGAGCCGTCCGTTGGGTGGCGGCCGACGTCGCTCACCGCCGGGACCGCCAACTCGAGCGCCGTAGCCCCCGAGGATCACTAGGCCCCGCGCTGGCGCCGCATTTGCATTGGAGTGGAAACGCATTCCAACCAGGAGGACACATGCTCGAAGAAAACAAGGTGAAGATCGCGTACACGGTCGTCGAACGAAGCAAGGACGGCCGAAAGTTCTGGGTTCGCGTGGGCGCCGCGTTCGTCAATCGCGACGGAAGCCTCAGCGTTCGGCTCGACGCCATGCCGGTCAACGGCGAGCTACAGATCAGAGACTATCAACCGAGAGAGGCCCGTGAGACGACCTCCGGCGAACAGGCAGCCTGATGTTGCGCCTTCTCGTTCTCGTAGTCGTAGTCGTAGTCGCCATAAGCACACTGCATGCCGGACAGGCCATGGCCGCCGGAGGGGGCGCCGGGCCCTCGGAGCAAGGACCGCCCAGTGTCGAGCAGGACAAGCGGATCAACATCAACGAAGCCGGGCCTGATGTTCTCGTTCAGCTCCCGGGCATCGGGCCAAGCCGCGCCCAAGCAATCATCGCGGAACGCGAGAAGCGGCGTTTCCGACGCATCGAAGACATCATTCGGGTGCCCGGCATCGGGCGAAAAACGTTCGGCCGAATCCGCTATTCGATTCGCGTCCAATAGACGCTACCGCTGCCGGGCTGGACGGCCTACGGTTGGGCGATGGTGCCAACGATCCAGGTGCGGGAGGCCGCCGAAGCTGACCGCGACGTCCTGATGGGCTTTCATCGGGCTCTCTACCAAGGCCATCGGGACGAGGTCGTAAGCAAGCAAGATCTCCCCCTCATCGAGTACCGAGACTACGGCCGCATCCTGCGGGACGACCTGGAAGCACTCTTGAGGGACCGAAGTAGCCACGTCTTGGTGGCCGAGTCACAGGGCGTGGTCGTCGGCTACATCGCCGGCCGAGCCACGGTCGAAGCAAGACGCGTCCTGTCACGCAGGGGCGTCATCGAAGATTGGTACGTCGCACCGGAGTCGCGCGGCGCGGGCGCAGGGTCGCTGCTGCTTAGAGAGATCGAGGCACGCTTCGCGGCGGCCGGGTGTGAGGTGATCGAGTCAGCAACGTGGTCGAGCAACGAGGGGGCGAGACGAGCGCACGACGCGCTCGGCTTTCGAGAGATCCGCGTCATGTACCGAAAGCGGATCGACGGCTGACACCGGCACTGGGCACCGGCAC
>QMMB01000246.1 GCA_003647035.1 Deltaproteobacteria bacterium
CCTCGCCCCGGCCGGCGAAGGCGTCGATCAGCTCGGCGACGATCTTCTCGCAGAACTCCTCGCTCTGGCGCATCGCTCGTGGCGTGAAGCCCTTGGCCACCAGCCCGCGCTGCTTCGTGTGCTGGGCACCGTCCTGATGGATCATCGAAGGATCCGGTGGGATGTGCGGCCGGTTTCCTTCGGTTGAACAGAACTCCGCCGGGTTCCTCGAGATCTCGACGATGTCGTCGTATCGGAATGCGTACCAGACCTCGTTGTGCTCATCCCAGTAGATGGGATCGTTCTCACGCAGGTACTCGTACATCTCCCACGGGTTGTCGTGAGTCTCGGGGGCGCACATATCGACGCCCCGGTATTTCAGATCAGGCATGACGTAGTTATGGCTCACGATGTCACGTCGAGATGGAGCTTATTGCACTCTGGGACGATGTGGTACCCCTGCAGGGGCCATGCGTCCACACATCATCCACGTCGCAGACGACTTTTGGAACATCCGAGGGTCGTTCAAGCTCGGTGGTGTCGTCGATATTGGCACGCAAGCGTCGTTGGTGCGGCGAGGCAACGGCAAATTCGTCTTTCTCGACTCCTACACGTTGAGCGATGCGGTCGAGCAAGAGGTTGTCGAGCTGACTAACGATGGCCGGGACGTCGAGGCGATCCTCAACGTGCATCCCTTCCACACGGTCTTCGCGCGCAAGATGCATGAGCGGTTTCCTCACGCGAAGCTCTATGGGACCGCGCGTCACGTATCGCGGTTCCCCGAGCTCCCCTGGGAGGCGATTCGGACCGAGGACGTCGCGCTGCACACCATGTACGCTGGTGACTTTGAGTTCTCGGTGCCGCGCGGAGTCGACTTCATCTCTGCCAACGAGAATGTTCATTTCTCCTCCGTGCTGGTCTTGCATCGCGCCTCGAAGACCATTCATGTAGACGACACGCTCATGTACGTCCGTTTCCCTCGTTTGATGCGCACGGTCGGGCTGCCCGACGCGATGAGTTTCCATCCCACGCTCGCGAAGGCTCTCGAGAAGAGGGCGGGCGCTGCGAGCGACTTCCGAGACTGGGCGGAGGAGCTGGCTGAGCGCTGCCGGGGCGCCGAGAGCCTGTGTGCCGCACACACGGCCGCACTCACGGCGCCGAAGAAGCGGGGGGCCACGATTCAGGATCGCCTCGTTGCCGCGCTCGGGAAGGTAGGGGGCAAGCTGACCGTGCACGAACGGAAGTACGGGTAGCCCGGGTCTCTACAGCATTCTCCCCAACGGAAGGTCGAGCGGCGAGACGAGGCCGGGCTTGGCCTCGCACACAAAGGGGATGGCATTGATGGCCTTGGTGCCGGTCGACCAGGTTCCGATCACGTCTTCGTCGGCGTAGATTTCGTGGGTGAGTCGGCTGCCGGGGGTGCCTTTGATGTCGATCTCCAGCCAGCCGTGCCTAGGACCGTCGGCCAACCAGGATTCCCGCACGTACTCACTGCCCAAGAGGAAGCGGAGCTCGATGGTCGCGACTGGTTTGTCGCCTTGCGTCGTCGATGCCTTCAGGAGCAGCCCGGCCATCGTTCCCTTTTTGACGACTATCTTGTCTTCGTAGTCCTGGGTGGCCGGTTCGAACTGGTATGCGAAAGCCGTCCCATCATGGGGGAGTCCAAGCTCTTCGCAAAGCAGATCGGTGATCTCGTGGAGGCTTCTTGCGAAGATGCCGTAGGCTCCGCGCTCACCGCCCGAGAGCTCCTCTTCCGACTTCCCGAAACCAAACATCTGCAGGAACACCTCACTCAGAGATGCCTGAGGCTCGCAGGTCTTGATGTAGATCGAGTCGACGTCGGTGCAGATCGATGAGGCGAGCAGCGCGAGCTCGTAGCTCAAGCCCGGGTTGAGGCCAGTGCCGTACAGCGAGGACTGACCGGTTTCGCACGCGTCGAGGATGGCGCTGTAGCACGAACGCTTTTTTGGGTTCCAACCTGCGATGATGCTGATGACGTTCTTGCCACTTGCAAGAATCGGGATGATCTCGTTGTACCGTTCGGTCGGCGGGTTGTAGAGCACGCAGTCGGCGTCTACCGCGAGGATCTCGTCCATGTTGTTGGTTGCGCGCACTCCGAGCGGTCCGATGCCGGCGATCTCCCCCGCATCGACGCCGTCCTTCTCTTCGTGGTGAACGTATGCGCCGACGAGCTCCATCGAAGGGGATGCAGCGATGACGCGGATCTGGTGCCTTGCGATCTCGCCTGTGTACCACTGAATGATCTTGAGCTTCTTCATGGACGCGCTTGCCTCCTTCGTCACTTCCTGATGATGTGCGCTAGAGCCTTGTCGGCGCGATCCCCGTAGGGAGGAACCGTGCCAGAGAGCCGCTGAAGGTTGAGCCGGCTCTGTTTGAAGACCGCCCGCGCGTGGCTGAAGCTCTTGAACCCGTTGAACCCCCGATAGTGGCCCATGCCCGAGTTGCCGACGCCCCCGAAGGGCAGATCCTCGATGCTCGCGTGGAGCATCACATCGTTGACGCAGACGCCTCCGGACACGGTGTGATCGAGCAACTGGCGCTGAGTCGCTTTGTCTCGGCTGAAGATGTAGAGCCCGAGGGGGCGAGGGTGTGCATTGATGTAGGCGATGCACTCTTCGAGGCGCTCGTACGTCTTGATCACCAGCAGCGGCCCGAAGATCTCCTCCTGCATGATCTTCAGGTCGTCGCCCGCGTCGACGACGAAGGTGAAGGGGATCTTGTAGGCGCCCTCCTGCCCGCTGAACTGCTCGCCGGTGGGGTTGATCTCTCGGACGTCTACGCCAGCGGACCTCGCTTCTTCGACATAGGAGCGTAGTCGTTCGAGGTGGCGCTCATTGATCACCGAGCAGCAATCCACGTTGTCGAGCAGGGTAGGGAACATCTCGCTCGTCCATTTGGTGGCGTGCCGAACGAAGTCCTCGAGTTGGTCCTCGGCGACCATGATGTAGTCGGGTCCGAGACAAGCCTGCCCGGAGTTGAGGGCCTTGCCCGTCATGATTCGAACCGCGGCATCTTCGAGGTCCGCGTCTCGTGCAATGATGACGGGAGACTTTCCGCCGAGTTCGAGGGTGACTGGTGTGAGGTTCTCCGAGGCGGCCCGCATCACGAGCTTGCCGACAGCCGGAGAGCCAGTGAAGCACAAGTGATCGAACGGAAGCGAAGAGAAGGCTGCGCCCACCTCCGGCCCGCCCGTGACGCAAGCGACCTCCGTCTCGTCGAACGCGCGCGCCACCAAGTCCGCAATTCGTGCGGCCGTCGCCGGCGCTACTTCCGAGAGCTTGATGATCACTCGGTTGCCCGCAGCAAGCGCCCCCGCCAACGGTGAAAAGGTGGTGTTGATGGGGAAGTTCCAAGTGCCGAGGATGCCGACGACGCCTTTGGGCTGATACTCTACCCTTGCTTTGGCGCCCACGAGCGCGAGGGGCAGGGGGACTTTGCGCTTGTCCCGCTTCATCCAGCGCCGGACACGCTTCTTGGCGTGCTTCAAGCTCTCCAAGGTGGCGTACAGCTCCATGAGCGTTTGATGACGCGAGCGATTGCCGAAGTCCTGATCGAGTGCGTCGGGGATCGCATCTCGGTTGTCGTGGAGGAGCGAGATGGCGCGATCCAGGCGATCGACACGCGCCTCGGCGCTAACGAAGCCCTCGGCGACAAAGGCATCTCTCTGTTTTTGCAGCAGGGCCTTCATCACTGCGTCGGCTCGGGGTTCTCGCGTTCCAGAATGCTCTGGGTGCGTGTCCGTAAACGCTCGTCGCTCTTGCCGAGCTTGGAGAGGATCCAGAAGCGATGACGTTTGTAGATGTGGTCCATCCGGTAGGCGTAGTGCGGCGCCCAGCCGGCATCCGACTCGACGCAGACGACTTTCAGATCGGGATGGCGGTCAAAGACACCCGAATAGACCAACATTCCCAAGATGTCCTGGCAGCTGCGAACGACATTCAGTAGCGCGTTGATCTTGGGTCCGCGGTGGCCACCGTACGCGCGGTTGGTCAGGATGTGGAAGCAGAGCGGTAACTCCATCTCTACCGCGGCGGCCCACAGTCGGTCGTAGGACGGGTCGTCATAGTCGGCCTCGCCCGGCTGACCCGACATCATGACGCCTTTGAATCCCATCTTCTTGATGTCAGCCAATTCATCGACCGCGTCGGCGGCGTTCTTGACCGCTGCCTGACCCGACCCAAACAAGCGGTCCGGCGCGTGGCTGCAATACTCCTGTAGCCACCGGTTGTAGGCCGTCATGCAGGCGCGCCGGTAATCCAAGTCTTCATGGCCGCAGAGCTGCATGCCGACCGTGGCGAAGAGGAGCTCCGCCGCGACACCGTCGCGCGCCTGATCATTCAGGCGGTACGCTGGGTCCCAGCCCGAGCGATGGCAGTCTTCAAAGTCACGACCGTTGAAGGTCATCTGACTCGATTCTTCACCAGCCGCCGCGATCAGACTCATGGGGACAGTCATGTTGTCCTGACCGGGGAAGACGTAGAGATCGCCGCGTTTCTCGTCTCGCCGGATGAACGGCGCCCTGTCTCGGTAGGCGGGGTCGATGAACCGCTGGTAGCAGTCCGGCGGCTCGGTGACGTGCGAGTCTGCCGAGACGAAGCCGTAGTCGAAGTGCGTTTCCATGATTCCTCGTTGCGCAGGTGGGGGGCCCGCACATGTTCGCGATGAGGTTACTACGCACGCGCGACGCCGCGTCGGGTTATTGGCATTGGCTATCCAAGTATTCACGCGAATTATAGTTGGAGCGGATTCAGGCCCAACTGGCTGGTTTAGATCGTTTTGGCGCATCACGCGTCCAAACGAATATGGTCACAGATTCAAAGCTTCACCTTCGCATTGCATCCCCTTGCGCCCGAGACCTCGTGTCCTTAGGTTCCCTAGTAGTCGGGGCGTGGCGCATTGCCCGCCCTGTGAACCCGCTCGGGAGCGAACAGCCTCGGGCCGTTAGGAGTACAAAATGCATCCAGGTTTCTATCATCGATGGAAGCGATCTCAGGAAGATCGCGGCGGCGAAGAACGGGCTACGGCCTGCGGACGAGGCGGCTGGCGACGGCGTGAGCAATCGCACGGTCGTTCCGCGTATCAGGCGTCCAGCTTTGGGGTTCGGAGGCCCCTCCGCTATATGGCGCACAAACTCGATCTGGACGACGAGCAGATCGACACGTTGGCGGGCATCCTCAACGTGCTCAAGACTGAGCGAGCGCAGGCCCGGCTCGATGAGCAGCGTAGCCTTGCCGGCATTGCCGACGCTGTGGCCGCAGAAGACTTCAACCACGCGGCAGCGGCCGAAGCGCTGGGCGCGCGTGTGGAGGCGGCCGAACGTCTCAAGGAGGAAGTCCTGACCACGTTGCAAAAGACCCACGAAATGTTGGATCCGGAGCAACGCAAGCGCCTGGCGTACCTGCTGCGTTCCGGTCAGCTCACCATCTAACCCTCGTTTGGGGTCCATTGGCATTGATTATGGGGCCATTAGCTCAAATTATGGTTCCTGATGGACTCGACCCGTCTGACCGGCCTGAACCTCAACCTGCTAGTCGCGTTGGACGCGCTTCTGTCCGAGCGCAATGTCACGAGGGCAGCCCGCCGTGTCGGAATCACG
>QMMB01000247.1 GCA_003647035.1 Deltaproteobacteria bacterium
ACGGTGCGCGCCCATGAATCCGAAGATCCACAGCAGGTAGCCCATGCCGAGATTGTGGGTTTCACCGTTCGCCATAGGGGCGTTGTACGGCGCACGGTCTCCGCGGCAAGCCGGCTGGCTGCGAGGGCATCCCGCGAAAAGGGGACTGTCCCCTCTTTAGCCCTTGCTGATTTTGCCTTCTTTGTGGGCTTGATGGCTGCGGCACTTGGGGCAGAACTTCTTGATGTGGAACTTCTCGGGCATCGTGCGCCGATTCTTGTCCGTCACGTAGTTGTCTTTGCCGCAGTTTTCACAGCTGAGCTTGATGAGGTCACGCATGGGATTTCCTTGCCTTCTCGGCGAGAAGGGCGCGGAGTGTAGCGGGGGTTGCCGCCCCGTCAAATCCCGTCTCGAGGGGCTCGATCCACGCGCGAAACCCTGGAGTTTGGCTTGGCCGAGTGGACGGCCTAGGCTTGCTCCTCGATGCGTATTTTCCTGACGTGCCTGTCGGTGATGCTTTTTGCGTCGCCTGTCCTCGCCTTCGAAGGCCTCCTCAAAGCGAGCCTCTCGAGCGAGCAGGGAGTGGTCGCGCAGATCAACGCCCGGTACTCCAAGGCCGGAGACGTCCGGATGGACATTCGATCGAAGGACGGCGACGGCCAGCCGGTCCACGCAACGACGATCATGCCGGCCAAGGGAAAAAGCTACTATACGATTTCGCACGATCAGAGGTCCATCGTGGAGATTCCCTACTCGACGCTTGCAACGACGAGCCGGCAGGTCACCGGCTCCGGCGACAACCCCAACCTGCAGATCAAGAAGCTCGGAAAAGAGACCGTGAGTGGGGTACAGACCGAGCACGTCCGCGTGATCGACAAGGACAACAGCGCCGTCATCGACCTCTGGCTCACGCAGAAATACCCCGCTGACCTCTGGACGCGGGCGTTTCGGGGCAGGAATCTCGGCCTCGAGATGTCCGACGACGAACGCACCAAGGCGATGAAGAAGTATGGCGTTAAGCCCGGTTTTTCCATGAAGATGCGGGTTGACCAGGCCGGCGGCGTTCCAGTGGTGTTCCTAGTCGAGAAGGTTCAGCGAATGCCTGTGCCGCCTGACGTCTTTGCGTTGCCCGAGGGATACACGCGCATCCAACCCCCGGCCGACCCACAACCTTGACGGGCTAGGGCGAGCGAGCGATATAGAGCCGCAAATAGACGCCGAGGATGGGGCGCCGCAAAGGAGTTTCAATGACTAAGCAAGTGGTACTGCGCGCGTTGATCTTGATGTCCGCGCTGCTCGTGTTGAACGGGTGCAAAGATTCCGAGACGGCCAAGGACGCGAACAAAGGCGATCCGGCCCTCGTGCTCGACGCCGGCCAAGAGCCGCGGGAAGCGCTCCGCTACAAGATCGGGCACGGGACGACGACGACTGCCACGATGGACTTCGGCGTCGCTTCGTTGACCACCTCGAGGTCCGGCTCCGAGCTCGCCGTCACCCCCGGGGTCCGGCTGCACGTCGTGTCTGGGCCGACCATGCAAGGGAAGCGCGGTAGTACTCGCTTCGACGTTCGGATCATCAAGTCCGAGGCGATCGTTCCCGGGGGGATCGACCCTGCGTTCGCGCTCGACCTCAACAAGAGCGCCTCGGTGCTCAACAACGTCGGTGGTTGGGTTGAAGTCGACGACCGCGGCATCATTCAGAGGACCGAGCTGAACGAGAGTGCCAAGCGCGCCGACGTTCCTGTGCGTCTACTCGTGATGATCATCAATGCGCGCACCTCGCTCTCCCGCGTGATTCTTCCGGCCGAACCGGTCGGACCCGGCGCTCGCTGGGAAGCGCGCAAGGACCTCACTCTCTACGGGTTCGAGGTCAGCCAAGTCGACACATACACGCTGCTCGAAAAAGTTGGCGACGAGCTCAAGCTCAACGTCCAGATTCAGCAGACCGCTCTTCCGCAAACCATCACCTTCGAGGAAGAAGGGATCGAGCTGTCGGTCGAATCGTTCAAGATGAACGCGTCGGGTGAGGTGATTGCCAATCTCAACGCACTCGAAACCAATGCCGCCGCAAGTGGTGAGTCGGCCGGTGTCATCAACGTCAAGACGGTCGATGGCTCCGAAAAGGTGGAAATCGATCGCGCCTTCCAGGTCCGGATGACCGTGACGTACGATCTCGCAGAAACCGAGGCGGAGGCAGTGGAGCAGCTGGAAGAAGCCGAGGCCGTGCGAGAGGCGGAGGCCAAAGCCGGCGAGGAGCTCGAAGCTCAGGAATAAAGCGTCCCCGGCCATAGGGCAGCCACGACGGCACGTTGGGCTCGCTCCCTCTTCCAGTATTCGGATTCGGGGTCGAGCACGACGCTGCCGTCGATTAGTTTCTGGAGTGTGGCCTCGACACCACTGGCAAACTTGGCGTCCTGGACGACGATGTTGGCCTCGCTCTCCCAGAAGCTCGCCGTCGCATCGAGGTTGGCCGACCCGATGCTGGTCACCAACCCATCGACCGACACGATCTTGGCATGCACATAGGGGCGGATACGGCCGCCTCGCGCAACGATCATGGGAGACGGCGGCGGAACGAGCTCGTACGCCTCGACGCCCGCCTGCAAGAGGGGCTCCAATTTCGCTTTCACCATGTACTCGAAGAGAGTGCGGTGCAGAGGCGCCGGGAAGAACGTCCCGTCGTCTCGGCGGGTCGCCGCGCTCCCGGTGAGAAGCATGACGCGAACGTCTCTGGCCAAGAGCCGATAGATTGCGCGCTCGAGCGCGGGTACGATCGGGAAGTCGTTGACGATGTAGACGTGGTCCTCGGCCACGTCGAACATCGCCTCGTACATCGCGAGGCCGTTGGTCTCGGCCAGGCCGCGATGCACGACGAGCCGGCCGGCAGCGGAGCCGGATGCCTCGAGTTCGGGTAGAACATGCCGATCAGGAGGAATCGGCGCCCCGCCCTGTCGATCCCAAGTACGCATGAAGGTCTCTTGCACCTGGCGAACGAGGGGCCCGGACACCTCCACGTGAGCGTCGAGCCACGGAATGGACTCGTGACGCGTGTTGTCGTGCACAGGCACCTCGTTGAAGCCCGAGAAGTATTCGTCTCCAGCGTTTCGCCCGGACACGAAGGCCAGCTCGCCATCGATGATCACGAGCTTTCGGTGGTCGCGCTTCTTCAGGCGGAACACATCGACCTGCTTGCGAGACTCGATCGGGTTGACCGCGAGAACCTCGATGTTGTCTTCTTCTCGCAGCGAGAGGAGCAGCGGGTTGAGGCGGCCGAGGACTTCTTCGTCCGAGTAGAGGGCGTCGACCATGAATCGAACCTTCACGCCGGCGCGTGCGCGCTGAATGAGCTTCACGATCAAGAGCTCGGCGAAATCGCTGGGCCGGACCATGTAGAACTGAACGTGGATCGTCGACGCAGCCTGCTCGAACGCGGCAAAGAGCCGGTGCCGCGCTTTTTCGTTGTCGAGCTCCGCGTGAAACGCGTTGCCCTCGACGAGCTGTGACTCGGTGGTCTGATCGAGGCGCCAGTCGAGTGGGCTGCTGCCTTTGCGGTCGCGCGCGAACTGGGCTGCTTGCTCAGTTTCGGGACCAAACTCGCCAGCAAGTGCACGGCTGATAGCCGTCGACGGCGCCATCACCGTCACCTGCTCCGCGCGGCTGCGCTCCGACTCTTCATCGCGGTCGGTCAGAATCGCCGTAACCGGTACGCCCTTCGCGCGGAGCCTGCGAATGGCGGTCGACGCGAACATGCCGACAAAATCGACGCCCAGACTCCTGAGTTCCTCCTCCTCGGCTGAATAGACGAGGATCGCGCCGCGCGGCAGCCGCTGTTTGAGGAGCTCCTTGTGAATGAGCGCGTCGCGGTTCTTCTCGTGGATGTCGAAGTAGACCAGTTCGAAGCCCGCATCGAGCAGCGCGTGCAGCGCTTCGATGGGCGACGAACCGGACGGCGAATCATCCGGGGGCTCGGAAAGAAACAGCCCCACATGCACCAGTACGACCGGCCGGCCGTTGGCCACCAGCAGGAGACGGTGGCCGATCACCTCCGAAACGACCTCTCCCTTGTCGTTGCACACTTTGACCGCGACTCGATGAATACCTGCCTCCGGCGCACGGGTCATGATCCGCACGTCGTTGGCGCTACCGATGGGCACTTCGCCCACCACCTCATCGTCAACGTAGAACCGCGCATAGCTGCCCAGCTTGGCGGACACCCCCAAGGTTGCAGCAAGCTCGACGCGTTCACCGGGACTCGTCAGAACATCGCGCTGCACGCCACCCAATAGGCGCCGAAGACTCGGGTTTCGCCCCCAGCGGTCCAACGTTGCCCCGAGGGAACGCGCGGCAGCGTCGAGGATTGGGCGTGTCTCGCCCTCCGCGATCGTGGCGGCGATTCGCCAGACGCGTTCGCCCAAGTCTCGAGGTGCCTCGTCGTCCTTCACCGGGCGCAGTATAGGCTGGTTAGGCGTCTTCGTCGGTGACCACGGCCAGGTACGGCAGATTGCGAAACTTCTGCGCGTAGTCGAGACCGTATCCGACGATGAACACATCGTCGACGGTGAAGCCGAGGTAGTCGATGTCGACGGGCACGCGGGTGCGGGCCGGTTTGTGGAGCAAGGAGGCGATTTTGAGCGATGCCGGCTGGCGAGTCGCCAGATTCTCGTGGAGGTAGGAAATAGTGAGGCCCGTATCCACGATGTCCTCGACCAGAATCACGTGCTTGCCCTCGATGGAGGTGCTCAAGTCCGTCGTGATCTGCACCACGCCACTGCTCTCCTGCTGGTCGCCGTAGCTACGAACGCCTAGGAACTCGACCGCGACGTCGAGGTCGATGTGGCGCGCGAGGTCGGCTGCAAAGACGTAGCTGCCCTTGAGCACGGCGACGATGACCAAATCTTTGCCCAAGAAGTCATGCGTGATCGCGCGGCCGAGGTCGGCCACGCGGTCGGCGATCGTGTCGGCGTCGATGAGAGGCTTCAGTGGCATCGCGACCCATTCAGTTCGCGGAGAAGACGATCGGGAACTTCGCGGGTCCGCCTTCCGAAGACGCCGGGAAGCGCCACCGCCGCACCGAGGCTTCCACACATGCCGCCAGGCCGCCGGGACCCGTCCCCACAGCGTTCACCGCCTTGACACGCCCCGAAGCGGCAACGGTCACCGTCACGTCCAAACGGACCGAAGGCGGTGATTGCTGACCGCGAATCGATCGCTCGTAGCAACGCTGCAGGCGGGGCTTGTTCGTCGTCACCGTCGCTCGAACCCCGTCGCCGTCGAGCGGAGGCTTGTTGCTTTGCGTGGCTCCCGATTTCTCGACTGCGATCTTGGCGGGCGCCGCATCTACACTCGAGTCAAAGTCGGCGAGAAGCTTCTGATCAGCATCGCTCAGCGAGTCACTTGGCGCCGGAGCGACGGCGGGCTTGGGACGCGGAGCACGTCGGACCTTTGGCTTGCGCGGCCTGGCCGGCGCCATCTTCGGGCCATCGTCCGCGGGGATCACTGGCTCGACCGCAAGCACGGCGTCGACTGCTGCGACTTGATCGCCTTCGACCGATTCGCCTTCGACTGATTCGCCTTCGACTGATTCGCCTC
>QMMB01000248.1 GCA_003647035.1 Deltaproteobacteria bacterium
CTCATCGTGTCGCCAAGCGCCTCGGTCTGAGCCGCCAGATCGTGGAGCTGGCCAGCACCGTGCTCCGCTCGGAGCGCAGCATGCGGGCAGCGTTCGCGGGCTACACGCCCACGAAGCGGGACGTGATCGTCGCGACCTACGTGAAGTCCGGCACCAACTGGGCCATGCAAATCTGCCAGCAGCTCGCGCATCGCGGAGCGGCCGAGTTCGACCACATTCACGATCTCGTGCCGTGGCCGGACAACATGGGCGGGTGCCCCATCGGTCTGGATGACCCAGCCAGCTGGCGGGACAGCCCGACTGGTTTGCGAGTGATCAAGACCCACCTGGACGAGGCCTATGTGCCGCACTCCGACGCGGCCCGGTACGTCGTCGTGCTGCGCGATCCCAAAGAGGTCCTTGTCTCCAGCTACCACTTCCTGCCGCCGCTGCTGGGTGTGGCCGACACCCTCGACCCGGCCGACTGGCTCGACTTGTTCCTGACCAGCCGGGAGACTGGCGTGGAGGCCTGGGTGGAGCATACCCTCGGATGGTGGGGGGTGCGCGACGCGCCCGAGATGTTGGTGCTCTTCTTCGCCGACATGAAGCGCGACCTTCCGGGTGCGGTCGATCGCATCGCAGCCCATCTCGCGGTGACGCTGAGCAGCGACGAGCGCGCCGCGGTCATCGAGCGGAGCGGGCTGGCCTGGATGAAGGCCAACAACGACAAGTTCGCGCCGGTGCCAATGCCATTCGCGCCGCCGACCCACCTGCCGGACATGGTTCGGCGCGGTGTGTCGGGCGGCTCCGCCGAGCTGTACACGCCGGAGCAGCTGGCGCCCGTGGACGCCCGGGCGATCGCTTCCCTGGCACGGCGGGGTAGCAGCTTCCCCTACGCCACGCGGTTCATGCAGAACGACCCCTAGTGGGGCTCGATCTCGTGCGAGTTGACAGCCTGTGAAGCGAATCTACACTCGGCCGCATGGCAAACGTGGGTGATAAACTACTCGACAAGCGAATCGTGGAACGCAACATCGCGAAGGGCTTGGTTTCGAAGGCAGAGTACGAGAAGCACTTGGCCGACCTCGCGGACCGTGAGGGCGCCTACGACCAGCTCGGCATCGAACTGGACGATACGGCGGACGGCGTAGCTACGGAGTAGGTCCCATGAGCGAGGAAGACAGCGCCTCTGCGACAATCGACTTCAACACGTTCGTTTTGTCGTTGAGCACATCCACATTGATGTGCCTTGGCAAGCTGCCCGATTCCGAAGACGACTCGACCGTCAACCTCGCGCACGCCAAGCAATCGATCGACTGCATCGCACTGCTCGAAAAAAAGACGAGAGGGAACCTCACCGGCGAGGAAGAGCGGCTGATTACCGAGGTGCTCTACGACCTGCGCCTTCGCTTCGTGGCAGCCAAGAAAGCCGAAGACGAGAAGGCTTGAGGGGGGTTTCGACCCCATCGGGAGAGGGGTTCGCGGAGGGCCCGGGGTCGGGTATGCTCGGTGGATGAGCCCCCAGACCACCACCCACTACCGAACGTGCAACCTCTGCGAGGCGATGTGCGGAATCGAGGTCGAGATCGACGGCGAAGAAGTCGTGTCGATCCGGGGCGACGAACAAGACGTCTTCAGCCGAGGGCACGTATGCCCCAAGGCAACCGCATTGAAAGACCTATACGATGACCCTGACCGGTTGAGGCAACCGGTGCGCCGCGTGGGCGATCGTTGGGAGCCGATGTCCTGGGACGACGCGTTCACCGAAGTGGTGGACCGCATCGAGAAGATTCAAGACGACCACGGCCGGGACGCGGTCGGCGTCTATTTGGGCAACCCGAACGCGCACAACTTCGGCACGCTGGTGTTCGGCCCCCCTTTCCTTCGGACCCTCGGTTCGAAGAATCGCTTCTCGGCAACGTCCTGCGATCAGCTACCACTCATGATGGCTTCGTACTTCATGTACGGACATCAGCTTCTATTTCCGGTGCCCGACGTCGACCGAACCGACTTCATGATGCTGATCGGGGCCAATCCGCTCGCATCGAACGGCAGCATCATGGCGGCGCCCGGCATCAAGAAGCGTCTCGAGGCGATCAGCAAGCGCGGCGGGAAGGTCGTCGTCATCGACCCACGGCGTTGCGAGACGGCCCGGGTCGCTGACGAACACGTGTTCATTCAGCCGGGCACCGATGCGCTGTTCTTGCTGGGCCTGCTTCACGAGGTGTGCGCTCCGGGAATCGACTTGGGGCGCATCTCCGACAGCGTGAAGAACGCCGATCGCATCCTCGAGATCGCCAAGGCCTATCCCCCCGAGCAAACCGAGGCGATCACCGGAGTGCCCGCCGACACCGTCAAACGACTTGCGCGCGAGCTTCGCGCGGCGCCCAAGGGCGTCCTGTACGGACGCGTGGGCGCGTGCACGCAGGAGTTCGGTGGCCTGTGCATGTGGCTGATCAACGTTCTCAATGCAGTGACCGGCAACCTCGACGAACCCGGCGGCTCGATGTTTCCGTCGCCCGCAATCGATGTGCGTGCAACGGCGGGCGGATTCGGTGCCGGCCGAGGCTCATTCGGCCGCTGGAAGAGCCGGGTCCGTGGCTTTCCGGAGTTCGGCGGCGAGCTTCCGGCCTCGGTCATGGCGGAAGAGATGCTCACCGAAGGCGACGGCCGGATTCATGCCATGATCACGATCGCCGGAAATCCGGTGTTGTCGACGCCCAACGGGGACCAGCTCGACCGTGGATACGCTTCTCTCGATTTTTCGGTGTCGATCGACTTCTTCATCAACGAGACGAGCCGCCACGCCGACATCATCCTGCCACCGGTGTCCCCGATTCAGCGGAGTCACTACGATCTCGCGCTCTACCTGACCTCGGTGCGCAACGTCTCGAAGTACTCGCCAGCACCGTTTCCACTGAAGGACGACGAGCTCGACGATTGGCAAATCCTCACCGAGCTGACCTCGCGGCTCGCCGCACGACGGCATGGGAAGCTCAGCAAGCAATACCTGATTGCGCGTGCATCGCAGAAGGCCGGGCCGGAACGCGTGCTCGACCTCGGTCTCCGGCTCGGGGCCTACGGCAAGCGCTTCAATCCGTTTGGCACCGGGCTGTCGCTCGGTCAGCTCAAGAAGAACCCGCACGGCATCGACCTCGGCCCGATGCAGTCGAATCTGGCCGAGATGCTTCCGGATAAACACGGGCCGGTCGACCTCGCCCCCGACATCTTCGTCGGCGACCTCGATCGCCTGAGGGCGCGATTCCTGGCGCCGGGAGCAGTCCCGAACGACGGACAGCTCCTGTTGATTGGCCGGCGACAGCTACGGAGCAACAACTCCTGGATGCACAACAGCCAGCGCCTGATGAAAGGCAAGTCGCGATGCACAGTGATGATCAACCCTGAGGACGCCGAGCGCCTTGGCGTGAAGTCCGGTGACCAGGTGACGCTGCGCTCACGCGTCGGGCAGGTTACTGCGCCCGCGGAGATCACGGGTGACATGATGGCCGGCGTCGTGAGCCTCCCGCACGGCTTCGGGCACGGGCGCGACGGTGTGCAACTAGATGTTGCGACGAGTCACCCTGGCGTGAGCGTCAACGACCTCACGGACGACCAACTGATGGACGAGCTGAGCGGCAACGCGGCGTTTAGCGGCGTCCCGGTGACGCTCAAAGCGGCCGCACAAGTCGTCGCGGCCGAGTGAGCTAGCGGCGGCGCTTCACCGGCAAACGAGGGTACCGGACACGCACGGGAACGAGTGCAGGAGGCGGGTTGAGAAGGCCATCCACCGCATCGACCAAGGCATCGAGAACCTCGCGTATACGATCGGAGAGCTTTTTCGTCTTTTCACCCATCTTAGTTTCATAATGGGCTCGCCAGTGACCCTGTCAACACCTGCCTCACACTTGTTCAGCGATTTCGTTACTCGGGAGCGCGCATGCACGTTCACTTGATCGGGGTCGCGGGCACGGGAATGAGCGCGCTCGGAGCACTCCTCGTCGAGGGGGGGCATCGCGTGAGCGGGAGCGACACTGCATTCGATCCGCCGGTGGGGCCGTACCTCCAAGAGCTTGGCATCGAATGCCTAGCGGGTTGGCAGAGCTCGAACCTAGACGCAGACCCCGACTTGGTCGTCGTCGGAAACGTCTGCCGTCGAGATAATCCTGAAGCGCAGGAAGCCATGACGCGAGGACTGCGAACGGTGTCGATGCCCGCCGCGCTCGTCGAACACGTGTTGTCACGCCGCAAGCCGCTGGTCATAGCCGGCACGCACGGCAAGACGACGACTTCTACCCTGCTCGCATACCTGCTCCGGCGGGTTGGGACCGACGCGGGGTACTTCATTGGAGGCATTGCACTGAACTTCGACCGAAGCTCGCGCCTCGGGAGCGAGGGTGCTCCCTTCGTGATCGAGGGGGATGAGTACGATAGCGCCTTCTTCGAGAAGACGCCGAAGTTCTGGAGTTATCAACCGGCCGCGGCGATCCTGACCTCGATAGAGTACGACCACATCGATGTCTTCCCGAGCCTGGATGCCTATCTCGATGCCTTTCGAAAATTCGTCGCGCAGCTCCCAGCCAACGGTTGGCTTTTCGCATGGGCGGGCGACGCGCTAGTGCGCGAGGTCGCATCGGAGGCGTCCTGTAAGGTTCGCTTCTACGCGCTCGATGGCGACGACTGTGGGGATATCCAGCCCATGTGGCTCGGCATGCCGGCACCGGGAGGCACCATGGATCTATTCGGCGGTGGTTCGTTGTGCGGGCGTGCCAACCTGCCCCTGCTCGGCCGACACAACGCGCGCAACACCGTCGCCGCCCTGGCAATGGCGAGCGAAGCGGCGGGTGCGCCGCTCGACCGACTGATCGCCGCCCTCCCCGGTTTCCGAGGAACCAAGCGCCGCCAGGAGCTCGTCGGCATCACGAACGGCGTACATGTCTACGACGATTTCGCGCACCACCCAACAGCGGTGAAGGAGACACTCGCTGGTTTTCGAGAGAGCGTCGGGGGAAGACTGATCGCGGTCTTCGAGCCGCGGAGCGCAACGGCATCGCGGCGGTTGCACCAGGACGCATACCCGGACGCGTTCGCTTCCGCGGATGTGTGCATCCTGGCGCCGGTCGGGCGGACTGAGATCCCGTCGGAGGAGATGCTGGACACCGAGGCAATCGCAGAGGCGATCAGGAGAGCCGGAGGGCAAGCGCGGGCTTGTAGGAGTGTAGAGGAAGTGGTCGAGGCCACGGCCGCGGAGGCCGGGCCGGGAGATACGATCGTCGTGATGTCGAACGGGCGGTTTGAGGACGCGCCGGATCGTATACTGCTAGCCCTGATGAAGCCCTCACGCTGACGCCGACACCGACGTACGTTGACTTCTATGCAGGAGGACGGCTCGGGATGGGCAGCACAGTGAATGGGTCGGTGCCTCCGCGCATGTCGACGTAAGGTGCCGGGCGACGGGGCTCCCATTCGCGAGCACGCCCGTCCCGAGCCGTCCTCCGGTGACTCAGCCGCACAACACGGTTGCTGGCACCGACACTGGCACTGAGTCAGAGGGCTAGTCGAGTCGGTAGATCTTTGTGGGCGGGAG
>QMMB01000249.1 GCA_003647035.1 Deltaproteobacteria bacterium
ACCACGCTATCCGGCGGGTCATCGACAAGGTGGGTGAGGGCCTTTAGGCAGGCCGCACCGTAACCACGCTCGGGCTCGTGAACGACTTCGGCGCCATTTTGTCGGGCCACTTCGGCCGTGCGATCGGTCGAGCCATTGTCGGCGACGATGATGCGCCGAACCGGGGGGCGGGGGACGGCCCGGAGGACTAGGGGAAGGGCGGCTTGCTCGTTGAGGGCCGGGATGATGCAGGCGACGTCGATCTTACAGGCGCTTCGAGTAGTACTCGATGACCAGATCGATTTCGAGGGCGAAGGGGACCGAGTCCACTTTGGGGAGGCCCTTGACCGTGGACGTCGTTTTGCCCTCGTCGAACTCGACCCAGTCGGGGCGTGCAATGCGCACGTCCTCGAGGGCAGCGGCAACGGCGGTCAGATTCTGGCTGCGCTCGCGAAGGCTCACGACGTCGCCCTCGCGCATGCGGTACGACGGGATGTCGAGGCGCTTGCCATTGACGAGGAAGTGACCGTGACAGACGAGCTGACGTGCCGCGGGAATCGTCGGCGCAAAACCGGAGCGAAATACGAAGTTGTCCATGCGGCGCTCTAGGAACTCGACGAGCTTGTCGCCGGACGGGTCCTTGCTGTGTACCGCTTCGCGGTAGAGCCGCCGGAACTGACCCTCGTTGAGGCCGTAGTTGAAACGCAGCTTCTGCTTTTCGAGAAGCTGCTTCTTGAAGTCGCTTATTTTACGGCGACGCGCCGACTTCGGTCCGTGGACGCCGGGGGGATACGGACGGTTCCACATGCTCTTGCGCGAAAGGCCGGGCAGGTCGATGCCGAGCGCTCGCATGCGCTTTACCCGTGGTCCTGTGTATCGAGACATCTATAAGGCTCCTGGCACGAAATCCCTGGGCTTTTGCCCGGTCCGAGCGAGGCGGCCCTTATACGGCAATCCACGGGCGAGGCAAATTGAGCCGGAATCGGGGGTGACGGCCCCACGCGGCCGGCTGGCCGGTCAGCGAATTACCCAGTAATCAGGCCGGATGGGGGAGACTCGGACCATTCATTTCGTCTCGCTCGGATGCGCGAAGAATCGCGTCGATACCGAGGTCATGCTCGGGGTAAGCGGCCAGTCCGGTTTCGAGGTGGTGCAGGACCCGGCGACCGCCGAGGTGATCGTCATCAATACCTGCGGCTTCATCGGTCCGGCCAAGGTGGAGTCGATCGAGACGATCCTCGAGATGAGCGCCTATAAGGAGAGCGGCGCATGCGACAAGCTGGTCGTCGCCGGCTGTCTCTCGCAACGCTACCCCGAAGAGCTCGCAAGCGACCTTCCCGAGGTCGACCACTTCCTCGGGTCGAGCGACATGTTGAAGCTGAAGAGCGTGCTCGGTGGGACAAAGGATCGAATGCTGGTCGGCAACCCCGCGCAGTACACGATGCGCGCCGACGACCCCCGGGTGCTCACCGGCAAGACCCACCGCGCCTACGTGAAGATCGCCGAAGGGTGCAACCGTGAGTGCAGCTTCTGCGCGATCCCTTCGTTCAGAGGCAAGCAACGGTCGCGAACGATCGCAGATCTGGTGCGAGAGGCCGAACAGCTCGCGGCCTCCGGCGTGGTCGAGCTCAACCTGATCAGCCAAGACACGATCGCCTATGGGCGGGATCTTCCCGAACGAGAGTCGCTAGCCGAGCTTCTGAGGGCGCTAGGCGACGTGGACGGGGTTCGTTGGGTGCGGGCCCACTACCTCTACCCCGAGAAGGTGACCGACGGGTTGGTCGAGGTCTTCTCCCAGCACGAGAAAGTCCTCCCCTACATCGACATGCCGCTTCAACACGCTTCCGACAACATGCTGCGGGCCATGCGGCGCGGTCACGGCGGCGACCGGATGTACAAAGTCGTCGAGCGGCTGCGCCACGCGATCCCTGATCTCGTGTTTCGGAGCACCTTCATCGTCGGGCACCCCGGCGAAACGGACGAAGACTTCGACGAGCTCCGCCAGTTCATCGAATGGGCCGACCTCGACCACGTGGGCGTGTTTCTCTATTCGCCCGAAGAAGGGACCCGAAGCGGCGAGATGGCGGACGCGGTGGACGCTGCGGTTGCCGAGGCCCGGCACGCGGAGCTCATGGAACTGCAGCGACCGATCAGCCGGGCGCGCTTGGACCTGCGGGTCGGCACGGAGCTCGACGTGCTGGTGGAGGGCGTGAGCGATGAAAGCGAATGGCTCCTGCAGGGTCGGTGGTGGGGCCAGGCGCCCGAGGTCGACGGGGGCGTCTATCTCGCCAACGGAACAGCGCAGGCGGGCGAGATTCGGCGGGTCCTGGTCACCGACGCTGCGGACTACGACTTGATGGCCGATTTCATCGACGGGCCCGGCGGCCGCGACGCGCCCCCGGACGCAAAAGATCCCCGAAAGCCCAAAGTTAGGCTACGAACGCTACCGTGAGGTGGACTGAGCTCGCTCTGTTGTTCGCGTCGCTCGCAGCGCTCGGGAGCTGTGCGACGGCAGTCCCGGCGATGAGCGGCGCCTCGATCACCCCCAAGAACCGGACCGACCTCGGCCTCGGCGGCGCTGCGCGCGTTCCGCTCGGGGGTTTGAAAGACCCGGTCGTCGTCGATCCTGGGGAATCGGAGTATCGCTACGCGGCAGACGCGGGCGGCGTGGTTCCGATGGCGTACGGCCGATACGGCCTCACCGACAAGTGGGACCTCGGCCTCATGGTGGCCGGGACCACCGTTCGCGCCGAAGCGCGCTACGCGCACGTGCTCCAAGAAGGAACGACGCGCTCGAGTCTGATCGGGGGGCTCGCTCCGTACGGCGGGTGGCGTCCGGATCGCGACGCGTCTGGAAGCGGTGGGCGTGTGGGCTTCGAGGTGCCGTTCGTGTACGGCATCGAGATCGGCGGCGTCTATGAAATCTGGATCGGCGCCCGCGGCAGCGGGGAGTATGTCTTCGGCGACTTCCAAGTGGCCGGCTCGGAGCGCAAAGCCAGCGGCGCGGGCGTACGGGCGGGGCCGGTCATCGGAATGGCCCTCGGAGTTCGCCGTGTCCACGCCCTCATCGAGCTGACCGCCGCGTACGAGTACTGGTTCATCGACCACGCGGGCGTGTCACTCAACCGGGGCGGCTTCGTGCTGATTCCCGGTTTTGGGATTCGTCTACGCCTGTGAAGGCTACGCGCCCTTCGGTGGATCGCCGCGAAGCAGATCGCCCACGAACGCCCCCATCAAGGCCATCATCGTGGCCATCAAGGTACCGAGCACGTACGCGCCCGCAGACAGCTGGTAGACGTCCGCAATGCTCGACAGGAAGATCATCGTGGGGATCGCCGCAAGCAACCCGCCGACCGGCGGTTCGAGGAAGTTCTTCCCGGGCGAGAAGTAGTTGATCGCCGCAGCGCCTATGAACCAGAGGACGATGGTGATGACGATGCCCGCGAAGCCCTGTGGGTCATATGCGGGAATCACGAGCGGCAGGAGCGCGAGGGCAAGCGCCGCTGCGACGAGGAAAAGGCCGAACGCGATGAACACCCAGCGCACCTCGAAGCCATCGGGCTGATGGCGGCGGGCATACAGTTCTTCCTCGCTGAGCTCCGCCAGCACCTCGGACAGCCGCGCCCCGCACGAACGGCAACGCTTGGAATCCCTGGGATTGCCCGCACCGCACACGTGGCATTCGATCTCTTCGGCAGCCATATCTCCCTCACTCGACCGGGTTGAGTGTCCCCGGGACGCATTGTCTACGGAGGGCTCCTGAAGCGCAACTGCCTGTACATGCGAGGGAATCCCCGCGTACTTGACGCACGGTACGTGGCGGCTACCTTCCCGCACTGCCCGAAATTTCCGGGCTGAAGGAGGCCTGAAGTGGCCCGTTTTATCGACGAGCTCAAGCGTACGCATTCCTGTGGTGAACTGAGAGAAGAGAACATCGGTCAGGAGATCGTCCTCTTCGGATGGGTGCAGAACCGACGCGACCACGGCGGTTGCATCTTCATCGACCTGCGGGACCGCGACGGGCTGACCCAGGTGATCTTCGACCCAGAGACGACTGACAAGGCTGCCTTCGAAACCGCGGACAAGGCGCGCTCAGAGTGGGTGCTGGGCCTGCGCGGCAAGGTGCGGGACCGCGGCACGAAGGACGACGGCACGAGCCTTCGCAACCCGCGACTCTCGACTGGCGCAATCGAAGTCATCGCGCTCGAGGCGACGGTCTTCAACAAGGCCGAAACGCCCCCATTCGAGATCGAGGACCAGATCACGACCGGTGAGGACAAGCGCCTCCAGTACCGCTATCTCGATCTGCGACGCCCCAGCCTCCAGAAGAACATGGTGATGCGGAGCAAGCTCAACCATGAAACACGCAACTACTTCAACGACGGCGGCTTCCTCGAGATCGAAACGCCGTTCATGGTCAAGTACACGCCGGGCGGCGCGCGAAACTTCCTGGTCCCGTCGCGACTCTACGGGGGCCATTTCTATGCGCTCGCCGAGAGCCCACAGCTCTACAAGCAGCTGTTGATGTGCGCCGGCTACGACAAGTACTACCAGATCGTCCGGTGCTTCCGGGACGAGGACCTGCGCATCGATCGGCAGCCCGAGTTCACCCAGGTCGACGTCGAGATGTCGTTCATCAACCAGGACGACCTGTTCAAGGTGCTCGAAGGGCTCGTGTTCCGGCTTTGGAAAGAGGTCCTGGGCATCGACCTGCTCGAACGGTACCCGAATGGCGAGTTTCCTCGGCTTCCGTTCGCGGACTCCATGGAGCGTTTCGGCAACGATAAGCCCGACATGCGCTTCGGCATGGAGCACGTGGACATCACCGACCTGACCATCGAACATGGCGGCGGTGGCATCGGCATGTTGGAGCCGATCGCGAAGAAGTTCAGCGAGGGCGCGTATCGTCGGGACCTTCCGACGGAGATCGTGAAAGCGATGGTGGTGCCCTCGGGTCACGGCTTCTCACGCAAAGACCTCGATGCGCTCGAAAAGTACGTTCGTCAGATGGGCGCCAAGGGTCTGGCGCGCGCCAAGGTCGATGGCGAGGGCAACTGGCTGCAAAGCCCGCTCGCGAAAATGGTCACCCCCGAGTTCCGCAAGGCGGTGAACGAAGCGGTCGACGCCAAGGACGGCGATCTGATTTTTTTCCAGTTCGGGGCCACGCAAAAGGTCCACACCGTGATGGCCAACCTACGCCTTCACGTCGCGCGCAAGCTCGGGATGATTCCGGAGACGGGAAGCGCTGGCGAGTGGAACTTCCTCTGGGTCGTCGACCCGCCGATGTTCGAGCGCAACGAAGAAAAGAAGCGCTGGGAAGCCGCGCACCAAATCTTCACGCGCCCGCACGACGACTGCATCGAGCTCCTCGATAGCGACCCCGGCAACGTGCGTTGCTATCGCTACGACCTCGTGCTCAACGGCTTTGAGATAGCGGGCGGCTCGATTCGTCTGCACGATCCCGAGGTTCAGAAGAAGGTCTTCGAAGTCATCGGCCTAAGCGACGAGGAAGCGCGCGAGAAGTTCGGCTTC
>QMMB01000250.1 GCA_003647035.1 Deltaproteobacteria bacterium
GGTCGTGTCTCGTCCGCCAGCACACGCACGTTTTTGCCCTGCGCATGCGCCGCACGAATCACTCCCAGCGCCGTGCCGTACCCGCCGGTCGCGAGGGCGCCGGCGTTGCAATGAGTGAGGATCACGGCGTCATCGGGGACCTCAGCTGCGCCGAGCTCACCCATGCGTCGACAGGACGCGACATCCTCGCGATGGATTGCCTCGGCTTCCTCGAGCATCCCTTGATACCGCAGCTCGGGACCGAGGTCGTACACCTTCCCCGCCCTTCGCGACATCCGCGCAATGGCCCAGCCGAGATTGACGGCGGTCGGGCGGGTGGCGTTGAGAATCCGCCCTGCAGTCCCATTGGCGACCAGAAACATCTGCCCGTCGCCGTGCTCGTCGCGCGCAACCATGGCCAGCGCGTACGCAGCCGCTATCCCGATCGCAGGCGCACCACGGATCACCATATCCCGTATCGCGTCGGCAATCTCGTCCGGCTTTCGGTAGCGGTGATATCGGACTTGCGTGGGCAAGAGCCTTTGGTCGAGCATCACCACATCACGAGTGGCGGGATCAAACTCGACGGCAAACCAATCGGCGCCGCTCAAGGGAGCGCGCGAAAGGCCAGTGCTCATTGCTCGTCCAGCAGCCGCAGGAGGATCTCGTTGACGGCCTTTGGATTCGCGGCACCCTTGGTCGCCTTCATCACCTGCCCCACGAAATAGCCGATGACGTTGGTCTTGCCATCCTTGTACTGAGCGACCTGCGAGGGACTAGCGTCGAGGATGCGGCGAATTTCCTCCTCGATGGCGCCTGTGTCGGTGACCTGGGCCAAGCCCTGCTCTTCGATGATCACGTTCGGCGCACTGCCCGTTTCGACCATGACTGCGAACACCTTCTTGGCGATCTTGCCGTTGATCGTTCCCTCTTCGACAGCGCCTAGGAGCTCTGCAATCGCGCCCGGCGCCACCGGGAACGACGCCGCGAGGCCGTCGGTCGTGACGTGCCGTAGTACCTCGGCCTGGACGAAGTTGGCGACCTTCTTCCCGGCGTCCTTGCCCTTCTTCCCCGACTGCTCGACAAACAAGCGCGTCGCCTGCTCGAAGTACTTCGCGATCTCGGGATGGCCCGAGAGCACACCCGCGTCGTAGTCCGTAACGCCGAGCTCTCTTTGCCACCGCTCCCGCTTCGCCGCGGGAAGCTCCGGGAGCGCCGCACGGAGCGCCTCGATGCGTTCTTCGGACACTGCAACCGGCGGCAGGTCGGGGTCGGGGAAGTAGCGATAGTCGTGCGCCTCTTCCTTGCTGCGCATCGAAATGGTCTTCCCTTGGCCCTCGCTCCAGGTGCGGGTCTCCTGAACGACCGTCCCGCCGTTCTGCAGGACGCCTTCTTGGCGCGCGATCTCGTGCTCGATCGCCTTCTTGACGAAGCGAAACGAGTTGATGTTCTTGAGTTCCGCTCGCGTGCCGAACTCTTCTTGACCGACTGGGCGAATCGACACGTTCGCATCGCAGCGGAACGAGCCCTCCTCGAGGTTACCGTCGTTGACGCCGATGAACATCAGTATGTCGCGGAGTTTCCTCAGGTACGCCTCCGCTTCCTCTGCGCTCCGCAGATCGGGGTCACTTACGATTTCGACCAAAGGCGTCCCGCCGCGATTGAAATCAACGAGTGTCACCGCGCTCGCACCGGAACCGTGGATGTTCTTCGCCGCGTCTTCCTCGACGTGAATGCGTGTGATCCCAATCCGCTTCGTCTCCCCGTCGACTTCGATATCGAGATGCCCCTTCCCGTTGAGCGGTAACTCGAATTGCGAGATCTGATAGCCCTTGGGCAGGTCCGGGTAGAAGTAATTCTTTCGCGCGAAGACGCTATGTGAGGCGACATCACATTCGAGCGCAAGGCCAGCCTGCACGGCGAGCTCGATCGCTTTGGCGTTCGGCACCGGCAAGGCACCCGGCAGCGCCAAGCATACTGGACAGGTGTGCGTATTGGGAGGCGCCCCATAATCGGTCGGGCAGCCGCAGAATAGCTTCGTTCGCGAACGCATTTGGGCGTGCACTTCGAGGCCGATCACGGGCTCATAGGCGGTCATGACGGCCGGTTATAGCGCACCGCGGACAGAAGGCCACGCTGTGTAAACCCTAGATACATTGGCATTTCGCCACGGATTTACCCATCATGAAACAGGGTAAGAATGCCTTTGGAGTCTAGGCAGGGGGAAAATACGCCCGGGACCTTTCGGGTCCTGGTGGTGGACGACAGCGCGGCGATTCGTCGGCATGTCGTGCAGAAGCTCGAACCGATGAGCTTCCACATCACCGAAGCGAGCTCCGGTGAAGAAGCGCTCGACCTCACACTCGAGCAAACGTTCGACCTAGTCGTGAGCGACATCGAGATGGACGCGATTACCGGCGTCCAACTGTGCCGAGTCTTCCGGGCCGATCCCAGCATGGCCGACATTGGATTCGTGCTGCTGACCGCTGCGAAGGAAGCCACCACGCGCTTCTGGGGCCGCAACGCGGGTGCCGACGTGTATCTCGCGAAGGAACAGATGGATGAGAAGCTGCTGCCAGCGGTCGAAGCGCTGATGAAAGGCCGCACTCCGCGAGACAGCATCCGGCCCGAGCTCAACGGAACGCCGCTCGAACGGGTCAGCGCCGTGCTAGACCACCACCTCTTCGACGTCGTCGTGCAGTCCGAGGTCCGCCGCTTGATGGACCACGCGCACGATCGAATCGAATTTGCAGACAAGGTGCTGGAGCTCGCGGCCGAAGTCATCGGCTGCCCCTATCTGGTTCTTCATCTTCTTGGGCCTGGCGGACCGACCTATTCGATCCGCGCGCGCGGACCGTGGCCCAAGGGTAAAGCGACGGCGGGGCTGGCGGCCCTTGCGATCCCAGAGAGGAGCGCGGATGCGACCCACACGACCGTCGTGGATGATCCGAAATTCGGCACGGGCCAAACCGTCATCGCCGGCCGCTCCATCACCTGCGAAATTCGGGCGAGAGACGAACCGCTAGGCGCCCTGCAGGTCTTCGGTGGAACCAACTGTTGCGCAGAGACCGACGTTCGAAGCCTAAAGCTCATTACCGAGGCGCTGGGCGTGGTCGTGAAATCTCTTTTCCTCATGGAAGAAACGCAACTCCTGGCACTGACGGACGGCCTCACGGGACTATACAATCGCCGCCATGCCAGCAAGCGCCTAGAGGAAGAGATTGCCCGAGCACGCCGCAACGGCACGGGGCTCTGCGTAGCGATGTGCGACGTTGACCACTTCAAAGCGATCAACGACGAGTTCGGACACAGCGCCGGCGACCATGTGCTTCAGGGAATTGCCAACTCCCTGACGGAATACGTTCGCCGAAACGACATCGTCTCGCGCTGGGGTGGCGAAGAGTTCCTCGTGATCTTCTCCGAAATCAAGCTTACCGCAGCGCGGATCGTCGCCGAACGGCTGCGGGGCCGACTTGCGAGCACCCCGCAGGTCGAAGGCGGCCCCGAAAAGATCAGCGTCAGCATTGGGCTGGCGATGCTCGGCCAAGGTGTCACGGCGGACGCGCTGATCGAGCAAGCCGACCAAGCACTCTACCGCGCGAAAGCTCGAGGCCGAAACCGCGTCGAGGTCGCCGGCGAAGAACGGCGTAGCATGCCATCGACCGTCATAGAGAAGCAGGGCGGCGCAAAGCGGAGGTCCCTCCCCGCCAAGCCGACCGAGGCCAAGCAGGCAGACACGAAATAGCCGCTCAACCGAGCCCGGCAGGCCGGGACTCGAGCAGCCCACATTCGTCTTCGACCACTTGTCCAGCGCTGCAGAGCAGCTCTTCTTCGAAGGGAGGGGCTACCAGCTGGATGCCTATGGGAAGCCCAGAGGCGGAGAGCCCACACGGCGTGCTGATGGCGGGTAAGCCCGCAAGGCTCGGCGGCAAAGTGAAGATGTCTGCGAGATACATATCGAGCGGGTTGCCCGTCTTTTCGCCGAGCGCGAACGCCGGCGTCGGTGTGGTCGGGGTGCACACCACGTCGCAGCTCTCGAATGCGGTGTCGTAGTCGCGCCGGATCAGCGTACGGACCCGCTGCGCCTTGAGATAGAAAGCGTCGTAGTAGCCAGCCGACAGCGCGTAGGTTCCGAGCATGATGCGCCGTCGAACCTCAGGGCCGAAACCCTGCGCCCTCGTTTGAGTGTACGTGTCCGCGAGATCTTCGCCCGGAACCCGCAAGCCGTACCGAATGCCGTCAAATCGAGCGAGATTGCTCGACGCCTCGGCGGTGGCGATCAGATAGTAGACCGAGACTGCGTGCTTGGCATGAGGGAGCGATACGTCCACCAAGGTTGCACCCTGCTTTTCGAGCGCGCTCAATGCAACTTCGACTCCGGTGCCAACGTCGGCGTCCTGAAGTCCGTCGAGGAGGTCGCGAACCACGCCCACGCGCAGGCCCTGGACGCCGTGGTCACACGCGGCGACGTACTCACCCGCATCGCGGTCAGCCGAAGTCGCGTCCCGGCGGTCATGACCAGCAATCACCTGAAGCAGCTGCGAGGCCTCGCGCACCGAGCGAGCCATCGGCCCGATTTGATCGAGGGACGACGCAAAGGCGACGAGCCCGTACCGGGACACTCTCCCATACGTGGGCTTGATCGCGGTGATACCGCAAAACGCTGCCGGCTGTCGCACCGAGCCGCCGGTATCGCTGCCAAGCGCCAACGGGGCCAACCCGGCGGCGGTTGCGCACGCGGAACCACCTGAGGAACCACCTGGTGCGCGATCCAATGCCCACGGATTGTGCACGTTCGCGAAGGACGAATTCTCGTTGGACGAACCCATCGCGAACTCGTCGAGGTTCGTCTTGCCGAGGATCACAGCACCGGACGCCCTCAACGCCTCCACCACGTGGGCGTCGTACGGCGGAACGTAGTCGCCGAGGATCTGCGAGGCGCAGGTCGTACGAAGCCCGCGGGTGCAGAGGTTGTCTTTCAGCGCAATGGGCACACCGGCCAATGGGCCGAGCTCTTCGCCCGCATCTCGCGCGCGGTCGACCTGTGCCGCCGCGGCAAGTGCGCCCTCGTGGTCGATGCTGAGAAAGCAGGAAAGCGTCGGGTTGAGCGTCTCGGCGCGGGCGAGGTACGCACGCGTGACATCCACCGCACTAGTGCCGCCCGTGACGACCTCCTCGCGGATCTCGAAGGCGCTCCGCCAGGGCAACTCAGTCATCACTCGACCTCGAGGACCAGAGGCACCGCAAAACCCCCCGAGTCGCTCTCGGGAGCTTGCTCGAGGATCTCGGCGCGATCGCTACACCGATCCGGCACATCCGGCCTCATCGGCGCGTCCATCGGGATCGAGTGGAACGTCGGAGGCACATCGGAAACGTCGAGCTCGTCGAGCCCCTCCATGTATCCGAGAATCGCGTCCAGCTGCTCCTGCATCTGCCGCGCTTCCGGATCAGACAGCGTCAGCCTAGCCAGCTTCGCGACGTGCAAAACCTGTTCGAGAGTGATTTTCGGATCCGCCATCGGCCGCCGAA
>QMMB01000251.1 GCA_003647035.1 Deltaproteobacteria bacterium
GCGATGGAGCCCGCTGTGTCCTGGTCGACGGTCGCGCTGAGCGAGCCGTTCGAGAGGCCGCCCTCCGAGATGGTTCCGCGGAGCACCGCGTTGCCCATCTCGCCAGGGATGCCGGCAACATTGAGCGGAATCGCCCCGATCGTGCCGCTGAGGCAAGCCGCATCGCTGAAGTTCATGACGATGGATCGCACCACGGCGAGGTCGGCATCCAGGATATCGACGTTTGCACAGTTCTCTTCCGTGTTTGCGTCAACGGTAAAGCCGATCACGATGTCGCCTGCGCACAGGCCCGCGTAGAAGGCGTCGTTCACGCCGCCGAGGTTGCCGCCCACGCCCGCGAGGACAGGTGCCAAGCCCGCGAGTGCGTTGTCGACGCCGTCGGTGCCTTCGGCCGGTGCGAGGCCACCAAGGACGCAGCTATTGCCGCTGCAGCTGTCGAGGTCGACGCCGCTATTACAGTCGCCGTCAATTTCGAGTTGGCTGATCACCACGGTGATCGCGTTGTCGGCAGCCGTGCAGGTCGCCGGATTCTCGAGGCTCTCATCGCCCACGCAGCCGTCCTCGTCGGGAGGTGCCGGAAGGTCGCAGGGCGACGTGTCGGTCGGATCGATGTCGCCGTTCGCGCACGTGTTGGCTGACGGGACGCAGGCCAGGACACCGCCCGAGCCACCTGTGCCGCCTTCGCCGCCTGAGCCTGCTGAGCCGCCCGTGCCGGCTGAGCCGCCGGAACCTGCAGTTCCGCTGTCCCCGCCGCCGTCGCCGCACCCGAAGGCCATGAGTGCACTGCCGAGCAGTGCGATTAAAGCTAGTTTGCTGATGTTCATGCGTTCTTCTCCTTAGGTCCGGGATATTCCGGCTCCACGTCGCCCCTTTGAGTGCGCGTGTGTACCACGACTTCCCCCGGATTCCAATCAAGTGAAACAAGGTCGGGGAACACCCTATCAGGCGCCAGCGTCCGGCGTTAGTGACGAGATGCCACGGTGTTCGAGTCGGCTCCCGACGCTGCCTCTATCTGCCTGTTTTTACAGTGATTTCTCGGTTCGCCTGATTGCCGGAGGCATCGAACGCGCGGACGGCTACGATGTGCGCACCGCGTGGCAGATCTCCGACGGGCAGATCGAACCCTTCGCTGCGGCTGTCGAGCAGCGAGTCGGTCGGGAACACATCGCGCCATGGGGTGGCGTCGATCGACAGCTGAATGCGAGCGACCGGACCCATGTCGTCTACGACACGCCCCTGCACTCGCCCCCTACGCACCTTGAGGTGCTCGATCCGGGGTGGGTGGTTGTCGACTCGGATCGGCTCCGAGACTGCACTCGAGCGGAGCGTGAGTCTGCCCGGGTTCGATAGCTCGTCGGACGCTTCAATGCGCACGACGTAGTGCCCGTCTGGAATGCTGCCGGTGTTCCAAGTGTATTTCGCATCGGTGAGATTCGTGTCCTCGCCGAACATTTCACGCCACGTCATCTGTCCTTCTTCGCGATAGTCGATGCGGTAACGCAGCGTGTCTGAGTCGGGCTTGGTGACCTTCCAATTGAGATTGAGCAGGGTGGTGGGTGGCAAAGGTTGGCGAGCTGGTTCCCCGCGCTTGGGCGGAGGCCGTGTGCCCTGTACGTCCGAAACACGCGCGCGTTGGTTCTGCGGAAGATAAAATAGCTCGACCGCGCGAAGCACGGCGGAATGGCCCTTTGGGAGCTTGGCGCGCACTTGAATGAAGCGTCCGGGAGGGCTCGTGACCGCGCCGGGTTGCTTGAGATTCTTGGACCAGGCGCTCCAGGTCTCGCCCGGGGTCTGCGTGTTGCCCGAGCGTGTTTGCAAAACGATGTGCCCTCGACCTCGCCACGTGAGCCGGCCCCACTTCGAGGCAAAGCTCGCGTCGAGCGCCTTGCTCGTCCAGGTGCCGCCGCGGCGCGCGCCTGGCTGCACACGGTAGATCGCCGCGCCGTCGCCCGTGACGAACGAGGGATTCTTTGCTCGAAGATTGAGAGCCAACACCTGGCGTTCCTCGACGTCGACCCAAATCGAATAGCTCGCATCGGGCTCGACGCGGAGGATGCGGCCTTCGTGACCGCTACCCGCGTAGATCGCACCGTCCGTGCCCCACTGAACAGCGGTCAAATGCGTGTCCTTGCGGCTCACCAGCATCTCGGCGCGTCCGTCCGCATCGACACGCCACAACTCGCCGCTACCGGGGCGAGGTCGGGCCGCCCGACGTCCGGCCGGGGCCGTTCCGCTGACGGCCGGCTTGAACCGGGCCCCCGGGGTGGTCTTGAACTCGTTTGCGGCCACGGCGAGCCGGCCGTCGTGATAGTCGATTGCCGTCACTTCGTTTCCCGGGAAGTCGTGCACGACCTGCGCTTCGTTGTTCGGGCCGATCCGCAACACCAAGGCGTCGTCGCTGGTGCCGGCGTAGATCGTCCCTTTGCCGTCGCCAGCGAGGGCCATGATGTGGGAGGCCTCGGCCTTGTAGATCTCTCTCGCCCGCCCGATCGAATCGACCGTGAACACCTTTCCCTCGGGGCCGGTGCCTGCAACGAGCTCTCCCCGCCTCTGGTCGTAGTGGAGTGCCCAAATGTGTTTCGCGCCCTTCGGGCTCGAGAATCGCTTCATCTTTCCGGACTTGGTGTCGATTCGGTAGATGCGGCCATTGGGAAGAGTGCCCGCGTAGAGCGCGCCATCGCGGCCAAACGCGAGCGAGGCAACGAGCAGCTCGCCGGTCTCTGCAAACACCTTGGCGTGCTTGCCATCGAACTCGTAGACGACGCCGTTGGTGCCCGTGCCGATGAAAGTCTTGCTGCCGCGCTGAGCCACGCTGTAGGCGAGAGGCACGTTCTCGAGGGCGGTCCGTTGCGTGGCCGCGCCGGCGCGTACCGAGCCGTCCGAGTGCACCGCTGCGCCCTCGAGCTCGCCTTCGAGAAAAACGTCGGCAGTGTCGAGCACGAAGCTCTGGGTGGTCACGGCGCCAACAGTTGCGCTCGCCGCGAGCACTAGGCCAGCCAACGTGATTCGGATAGTCGTCTTTGAGATGTTCATGGTTTTGTTACTCGCCAAGGAGCTGGTCACGCGCGGCCGCACGGACGCGAAGCGCAAGGGTGGTGCTGCCAACCACGACCTGTCGTAGCTTGACCTCCGTTCGGGATTGCGTGGCGAAGGGGCGGCTGTCTTCGGTGCTGCTGACGAGCTGAAGCGAGTTCAGCGCAGATGCGGGAAGTGCATCAACCACGTGCCCCTCGAAACGAAGACCGCGCGTGGGCATCTGAAGGGACACGACCACGGAGGTGGCCGGATACCGCCGTTTGGCCTGTTCGATCAGGTCGTCGAGCGAGCCGGGCAGCGGTTGCTCGACTGCGACTTGGTTGCCTGCGGCAACCGTCACGCGGACGGTCCGGCCGGCGGCGGCGATCGGGATGCGAACCTTGACGGCGCGGATCGTGTCGGGCTGATCGACCTGGCGCAGCCGGACGTAGATCGTCACCTCTTCGCCCGGATCGACCTCGTCATACGCCACGGACGCATCGGAGACCTGATACACCTCGCGGCTCTGTTCGAGATCGATCTCGAGGTCGATCGAGGTCACGCGTGAGCTTTCGAACGGGTTGGCGAACGCAGCCTCCATCAATCCGAACATGCGAAGCTGCGAGAACACGGCCGGGCTGGCGGCGCCCATCGGGGAGAACCCGTGCTCTTCGAGCGCGATCACGCCGTGGCCCTCGATGCCGATCTTGGTCCTCGCATGAAAGATGACGTCGGTGACATCGCTCGCCGTCGATTTGACGGCGTTTGCAATCACGCCGTACACGATCGACGGACTGAGGATGCGATGGCTCGCTACCTCGACGTGCCACTCGGTCTTCGGAGCGCCATCGGCTCCATTGATCTTCACGCGAACCGGAATGCGTGCTGCCTGGATGTGCGGGTCGACGACGATCGCCGGTTGCCGGTCCTGGACCAGGGCGCCGAGCGGCCGGGCCGATTCCGCGATCTTGAAGGAGCGAAGCTCGCTCACCAACACGTGGAGCACGCGCGCGGTCGCCGTGGGAAGCCCACTGGCGCCTGAGTTCATCATCGGGTGACCAAACGCGAGAACCTTTCCCCCCTTGTCGACGTAGGTCACGGTTCCTATCCCGGTCATGCTGATGTCACCCCGGGCGAGCTCCACCGCAAGGGCCCCACCTGCCTCGAAGCCCTCGGGGCCGCTGTTGGAATGCCCGCCGACACTCGACTGCGTGGCCACGAAACCGAGAGGCTCCAGCTCCTTCGCGAGCATGTGAGCGACGGAGTCGTGCAAACCACCCAGCATGATCGGCGTCGTGGCCCGATGAAGGCCGACCGGCGCGAGCGCGTCGGCCCGTTGTTTGTGGAGCGCCCGGATGGTGGAGAGTGCGTTGACCTCGTGCTGCCCACGGAATGGTGGCAACCCGGCGAATCGTTCAGTTGCGTGTCGTTGCCCGGAGGAGTCGGCGCGCGGCCGACTCGGGAGCGGTTTGGCCCCGGGGAACATGTCCAAGCGGATCGGTCGTTTGAGCTCGGCGAGCATGTTGGCGATGGGCGTCACTCCAACCACCGGGTCCGTTCCGTAGCTCCAGCCGTAGGCGTACGCGCCCGCTAGGCGGCCGTCGAGATAGATCGGGCTCCCGCTCATCCCAGCCACGCCCCGCGCCCTGTCGAGGAGGGGGTGCGGCGTTCGGATCAGGATCAGGTCTTGATTGGGCCGGAAGTTGCGAAGGACGTCGATGACCTCGACATCGAATCGCTCGGGCTCCGTCCCTCGAAAGACCGAAAGCCCGTAGCCTTTCATCCCGGGCCGCATTTCGTCGACGCGGATGAACTCTGGTGTCGATTGGGCAATGGCGGTGCCCCAGCCCCGCTCAACCCCGCCAGACAAACCAGACAAACCAGACAAACCGGTCACCAGGAGCGAGACGCTCAGTACGAAACACACCCCGGGCAGCAGTCGCTTCACGCCTAAGAAGCCTAGCAGGGCTACTCCGCGGGAGCCGGTGTAAGTTGGAGCGACTCGATCAGCGCGCGCAGCGCTTCGAAGGGAAATGGCTTGGCCAGGTAGGCGGTCACGTAGGACGACTGCTCTCTGGCGATCGGGCCCGGGGTCTCTTCACCCATCAAGATGACCAAAAGGTCGGGGTTGCACTCGCGGAGCTGCCGGGCGACCTCGACGCCACTGGTGCCTGGAAGGTTCGATGCCACCAGAGCCAGGTCGGCGTCCCATTGCTCGATGACGGTGAGCGCGCCCTCGCCCGAGCTGGTGCCAATGACACGGTTCCCATCGACGGTCAGCATGCGCGCCAGGCTCCATTGGAGGTCTGGGTCGCTCTCCACGAGGAGCACGCTACGGTGTCGCGGACGGCTGGCCGCGCTCGTCTTCGCCGCGCTCTCCAGCTTCCGTGCTGTTATCGCTGGTGCCAGGTGCGGTGCTGGTCGTTTGCCTACGGACACAACAGACCAACGCCCA
>QMMB01000252.1 GCA_003647035.1 Deltaproteobacteria bacterium
ATACGAGGCCCGACGAAGCACCCCTGTTGGCCACCTGCTCGCTGCTCCCCATCCTCCGGGCATTCACCTTGCCCGCCGACATCAACCTGGAGCTCCCCGACATCTCTCTCGCAGGCCGGATCCTGGCGAGCTTTCCCGAGGGGCTCAGCGAGGATCAGCGGGTCGAGGACGCGTTGGCAGAGCTTGGCCGCTTGGCGCAAACGCCGGAGGCCAACATCATCAAGCTGCCGAACGTCAGTGCATCGGTGCCTCAGATGAAAGCGGCGATCGCCGAGCTGCAGGCTAAGGGCTTCGCGGTGCCGGAGTACCCAGAGGATCCGAAGACAGATGAAGAGCGGGCGATCGCGCGGCGCTACGGCAAGGTCATGGGGAGCGCCGTCAATCCGGTTCTGCGCGAGGGCAACTCGGACCGCCGCGCGCCGCATGCAGTGAAGGAGTATGCGCGCGCCCATCCGCATCCGATGGGGGCGTGGACCAGCGAGTCGAAGACGCACGTGTCGACGATGGGCGCCGGGGATTTCTTCCACAACGAGAAGTCGCTCACCGTGCCGGCGGCCACGACGGTGCGCATCGAGCATGTCGCTGCCGACGGAACGACCACGGTGTTGAAGGACGGCCTCGCCCTCCTCGACGGCGAGATCTTCGACGGCACCTACATGAGCAAGGAGGCGCTGCTCGCGTTTCTCCGAGAGCAAGTGGGCGATGCGAAGGCGCTGGGTGTTCTGTTTTCGCTCCACATGAAGGCGACCATGATGAAGGTCAGTGACCCGATCATCTTTGGGCATGCCGTTCGCGTCTTTTTTGCGAATGTTTTCGAGAAGCATGGTGCTGTGCTCGAGGAGCTCGGGGCGAACCCGAACGATGGCTTCGGCGAGATCGTTGCGCGGATCGAAAGCCTTCCGGCAGACAAGCGCGCCGAGATCGAGGCTGACATTCAGGCTGCGTACGAGAACGGCCCCGCGCTTGCGATGGTCAACTCGGACAAGGGAATCACCAACCTTCACGTGCCGAGCGACATCATCATCGATGCATCGATGCCGGCCATGATCCGCACCTCCGGGCAGATGTGGAACGCCGCGGGCGACCAGCAGGACGCCAAGGCGGTGATCCCTGACAGCAGTTACGCCGCCGTTTACCAAGAGGTCATCGACTTCTGCCAGAAGCACGGCGCGTTCGACCCGACGACCATGGGTAGCGTTTCGAACGTCGGCCTCATGGCGCAGAAGGCGGAGGAGTACGGCTCGCACGACAAGACCTTCGAGGTCCCCTCGGATGGCACTGTGAGAGTCGTCGACGACAACGGCTCCGTGCTCATGGAGCATACGGTGGGCCCCGGCGATATCTGGCGCGCTTGCCAGACCAAGGATGCCCCCGTACGCGACTGGGTCGGCCTCGCGGTTCGCCGCGCGCGCGCGACCGGGGTGCCGGCCGTGTTCTGGCTAGACGAGGCGCGCGCCCACGACGCGCAGCTCATCGCCAAGGTGAACGCTTACCTGCCGGACCACGACACCGAGGGCCTAGACATCCGCATCATGGCGCCGGCCGAGGCGACCCGCTTCTCGCTCGAGCGCATCGCGGAAGGCAAAGACACCATCTCGGTGACCGGCAATGTCTTGCGCGACTACCTCACCGACCTCTTCCCGATCCTCGAAGTCGGAACGAGCGCCAAGATGCTCTCCATCGTGCCTCTGATGAACGGCGGCGGACTCTTCGAGACGGGGGCGGGCGGTTCAGCACCGAAGCACGTCCAGCAGCTCGAAAAGGAAAACCATTTGCGCTGGGACTCCCTCGGCGAATTCTTGGCCCTCGCGGCGTCGCTCGAGTTCCTCGCGGAGCGTCACGACGCGCCTAAGGTGAAGATCCTCGCCGACACCCTGGACGGAGCTGCGACCAAGTACCTCCTCGAGAACAAGGCGCCCTCGCGCAAAGTGAACGAGCTCGACAACCGCGGTAGCCACTTTTATCTCGCGCTCTATTGGGCACAGGCGCTGGCGGAGTCCGGCGACGCCGAGTTACGAGCGTACTTTGCGCCGGTGGCAAAGGCGTTGGCGGAGAACGAGGCGAAGATCGTCGAGGAGTTGGTTGCGGTGCAGGGCGAGCCGTTGGATCTCGGTGGCTACTACCTCCTGAACGACGACCTCGCCACCAAGGCCATGCGCCCGAGCGCCACCCTGAACGCGATCATCGACGCGCTGTGATCACTGCGCCACGAAGCTAACGGTCGGTTCGTTCGCGTCCGAGTACTCGGACGACAGGTAGAAGTCGTAGCCCGTTTCGCCCAGGAGGTAGCGCCTGAAGTGGGCGACCATGTAGAGGTTCTGGAGCCTGTGTGCTTCCGCGATGGGGAACACATCGTCGGTGCAGGTGTCGTTGTAGGGCTGAATCAGCGCCTCTGCGCCGAGGCCGGGCCACGCGTCCTGCTCGATCCCGAGGTTGTCGATGAGGTAGTTCCCGATGTCGCAGACGTTTGCAAAGTGCGTGTGGTTTGCGCCGGTGATCTCGATCTTGAAGAGGCCCTCGGCGTTTGGCATGTGGGTGAACGCGTAGTTGTGATTCTCGAATGCCCCGGGATCCAGGGTCCCTACCAAGAGTACCGTTGGGGCGGCTACCGACGCGAATGCCTCGTCGCTGAAATTACCCTCGCCGACGCCGCCGGCGATGACTCCGATGGCCTTCACGCGTGGATCCGGACCAGCGCCCGCCCAGCCAGCGACCATGCCCATGGCGGTCTGTCCGCCGAACGAATGCCCGAGCACGCCGACTTCGGATTCATCGATGCGCCCTTCGAACGCGTCGCCCGGCGTGTTGGAACGCTCGAACATCGTATCGATGACAAACGAGACGTCTGGCACCCGTTTCTCTGCGGGCATGTCATCCGAGGTGTCGAGGGCGGTGTTTCCGGTGTGCGCGGGTGACGCAACGATGAAGCCATGGCTTGCCAGGGCTTCCATCAGTTGTGTGGACTGCGTGTTGATGCCGCCAAGGCCATGAGAGAAGACCAAGAAGGCCAGCGGACCTGAGGAGGAGACGGGAAGGCCATCGACAGCGACGTCCGACGCGAGTGTGAAGGTGCCCGCGAGCGGGTACTCGGTTCGAGGCTCGGTCGCGGCATCGGCGTCGTCGACCGGATACCAGACATTCACGATGAGCTCGCGGTCGTCCCGCGCCGCGTCTGTGGCGGTGAACATCGTATGCCCGACGGCGAAAGCACCAAGCGTATCTGGTGCGTCGACCATCGAGCCGGGGGTGCCGCTGCTTTGCGTGCTGCCGCAGGACCCGACCAAGATCGCCGTGGCGAACACAGCGACCCATCTCTTGCTACTAAGATAACTCATACCGATCTCCCTGTAAGGCGCGGATGTTAGCCTCAAACACCCCGCAATGCGAGGGTCGAGCCCCTCCGGAGATTTGAGTCGGTTTTGACGGTCAATTGCGTGAAAGACAAACAACCACTCGAGCGGGTCTTGTTCATCGGTTGCCTGATCATTGCCGGCGAGGCGGTGTTCAGTTTGCCGTTTCACGTGGCCCGGTTCTTCAGGCCCACGGTTCTGCAGGTATTCGACTTCACGAACACGGAGCTCGGGGCGATCCAAGCCGTCTACGGGGTGGTCGCGATGCTCGCCTATTTTCCGGGTGGGCTACTGGCGGACCGGTTCTCTACCCGCCGGCTGCTCACCGGATCGCTCCTGTGCACGAGTCTTGGTGGCCTCTACTTTGCCAGCGTCCCCGGTTACAGCGGCATGCGGTGGCTGTTCGCCTACTGGGGGCTGACGACCATTCTCTTATTCTGGGGTGCGCTCATCCGTGCGACGCGAGAGTGGGGCGGCCCCGAGGAGCAGGGGCGCGCGTACGGTCTTCTCGACGGTGGGCGCGGGCTCTTTGCGGCGGTCGTCGCTGCGGGCGCCGTGTTTGTGTTCCAGACGCTGCTGCCTGAGGACCCGACGACTGCGACCGCGAGCGAACGCGCCGACGCGCTTCGCAACGTCATCTTCGTGTACACTGCGACAACTGCCGGCGCTGGGCTCCTGTGTTGGTTCTTCGTGCCTGAACGGGAATCACCAGTCGCCGATCGACCGCACGTCCTCCGCAACGTCACAAAGGTGACCCGGCTACGTGCGGTGTGGCTCCAAGCACTCATCGTCGTGAGCGCCTACGTCGGGTACAAAGGGATCGACAACTACTCACTGTTCGCCGTGCAGGCGTACGCAATGAACGAGGTCGAAGGGGCGAAGGTGACCGCCATCAGTGCATGGGTCAGGCCGGTCGCTGCGATCGCTGCGGGCCTATTGGGTGATCGATTCACCTCTTCGCGTGTTTCGGCGCTCTGCTTCGCGACTATGGTGGCCTCGTACCTATGGTTCGGCCTGACCGAGCCCGTGCCGTCGATGCCCTGGGTCCTCTACGCCAATGTGCTGGTCAGCTGCGCCGCGGTTTTCGGCCTTCGTGGCGTCTACTTTGCCCTCTTCGAAGAGGGGGCCGTCCCCATCGAGACCACCGGCACCGCCGTCGGTTTGGTGTCGGTCATCGGCTACACGCCCGATGTGTTCGTCGCGCTCGTGGGGGGTTGGCTACTCGACCGATCTCCCGGCGTCACCGGCCACCAACACTTTTTCCTGTTTCTCTGTTTGTTCGCCGTGATCGGCCTGGTGGCGAGCTTGCGCTTCCGAAGCGCTCAGCCGTCGTCCCCTTGACGCGTGTCCCTCAGGCGCGATTCGGCCGCGCGTCGTTGGCGGTCAGCTTCTTCGTGGAGTTGCATCGCGCCCTTGAGATTTTCGATGAGCTCGGCTTGGTCTCGAAGGCTTTCGTTCAAGTGATTGGTCACGACGTCGACGCTCACGACCGCGATGCCGCAGAACACCGCGAAGATCGTCGCCACGCGTATCCAGTTCATGAAGCCAGCCGGGTCGTAGAAGGTCGTTGTCTCGACCACCATGAGGCCGCTGGCCAACACGGCGCCCACGGCAAGCAACGTGAGGAGGTTCAAGGCGAGGACGATCAACGTGACTTTGCGCCGAAACAGTACTGCTGCGAGCACACTCTCAGACGCCAAGATCAAGACCGGGGCGGCGAGGTAGCCCGCCATGAGCAACATGAAGACCCCCACCACGTAGAGCAGGGTGAGGAAGCCGAGGGCACGAAACCGGTAGTGCAGCCGCTTCGCAAGGAACAGGATGACGAACCCGCTGTAGAGGGCGATCGTCCCGCCAGCGATTCGCCATGCCCCGAGGTTGATGGCATCGAGCAGTGTTCGCACGAACGCGACGCCGCCCACCACGACGGCGACGAGCAGTGACGAATTCAGCACTTGCTGGCGAACGCTTCTCGCGTCGCGAATGACATCTCTCTTCGGTGAGGTAGCGTCGTCTGCCACAACTACGAATTGTAACCCGTGGGCAGATGCAGCTCCAGGCTGCATGGGAGCCGCTGGCGCGGTCCAGCGCCGCGTCCTACGTTTGCCGCAGTTTTTC
>QMMB01000253.1 GCA_003647035.1 Deltaproteobacteria bacterium
AATGGGCAATCGCACCAAAGTTGTGCATCACGCCCTTCGGCCGACCCGTGCTTCCCGACGTGTAGACGATGATCGCCGGCTCTTCGGCGCCGCGGGAAGGATTGCCTTGGATCGGCTCTGTGCGAGCCGTGATTGCATTCCATGAATCGTAGTCAGTCGGCGGCGCGAGCGGTAGGGAGATGCAAGGCATTTCCGCCGGGATCCCTTTCTGAATTCCGTCCCAGCCGTCGAGCTTCCCCACGAACAGGAGCTTCGACTCGCTGTGCTCCAAGATGTAGGCGATCGTGTCCGCGTTGAGAGTCGGATAGAGGGCAACGCACACGTGCCCGGCCATCCAAATCGCAAGGTCCGTGAGCATGAAGTGCGCACAGTTCTTCGAGATGAGACCGATGTGGCTACCTGGTTCGAGGTCGAGCGACTTCAGGTGCGCGGCCATGCGCCTCGCCTGGTCCATCGCTTCGCCCCAGGTGTACGTTTCGACCTCGCCGTTGCCGATCGGCTGGGTCAACCACAGCTGGTTGGGTGCCGACCGCTCCCAGCGGTAGGCGTCGTCTAGTGCGAGTTGAAGCTCGGCCATGGGTCACTCCTCGATTTAGCGGGGCCCGGAGCATACACCGTCCGGGCGCAGTTGTGCGGGCTTTGATACGATTCCTTGTGATAGCCTCGGGCGGGAGTCGCGCATGGGACAGGTCCGAGTACGTATCGTGGGAAGTGGCGATGCCTTTGGGAGTGGCGGAAGGTTTCAGACCTGCATCGCGATCCGTGCGCCGAACGACCTATTCCTCGTCGATTGCGGAGCCTCGTCACTGATCGCGCTGCGCCAGCAGCAGATCGAGCCGCGCGACGTGAGCAAGATCCTGATCACCCATTTGCACGGGGACCACTTCGGCGGCCTTCCATTCTTCTTGCTCGATGCCCAGCTGGTGTCCAAGCGCACCGCCCCACTGACACTGGCCGGGCCGCCGGGTCTGGAAGAGCGCCTGATGGAGGCCATGGAGATTTTCTTCCCTGGGTCGTCCAAGGTCGATCCCAATTTCGAAGTCCGGTTCATCGAGCTCAAGCCTCGAACGCCCACCGCCATCGACGAGATCGAGGTCACCGCGTTTCCGGCGGCTCATTTCAGCGGCTCGCCATCGTACAGCTTGCGAGTCGCAGTCGAGGACAAGGTGTTCGTGTATTCAGGCGACACCCAGTGGACCGACACCCTGATCGAAGCCTCCGACGACGCCGACCTGTTCCTTTGCGAGTCCTACGTGTTCGACAAGGAGGTCCCACTCCACAACTCCTACCGCAACATCATGCAGAATCGCGCACGCCTCACCTGCAAACGGATCCTTCTCACGCATATGAGTGAAGACGTATTGGAGCGGGCCGACAAAGTCGAATTGCCGATGGCCGAGGACGGACTGCAGCTCACCTTGTGAGAAGAGCAGGCCGACAGGTCGAGGTGGCGCAACTGACGCTTCCTAGACTAGGCTCTCGGGCATGTTGGATTTTTCTGGTCGGGAGGCCGTGGTCACCGGGGGAACCGGAGCGCTCGGCAGTGCCGTAGTGGGCCGTCTCCTCGACGCCGGGGCGACGGTTCACGTTCCCGTGTACGCGGCCCAAGAGCTCGAAGAGTTTCCCTATCGGGACCACGCTGCTGTGAAGATTTACGAGGGTTTCGATCTGAGCGTCGACGAGGACGTGACGCGGCTCTTTGGCGAAGCAGCCTCGCTGTACGCGAGCATTCATGTCGCGGGCGGCTTTGCGATGGGCCCGATCGTTTCCACGAGCCTCGAGGCCTGGGACAATCTGATGCGGATGAACGCCACGACGTGCTTTCTCTCGTGCCGGGAAGCGGTGAAGGCGATGGACGGTCGCGAAGGGCGCATCGTCAATGTGGCCGCGCGACCCGCGCTCGTGCCCACCGGTCAGATGACTGCGTACGCCGCCTCCAAGGCCGCGGTCGCCGCGCTGACGCTCTCGCTGGCCGAAGAGCTTGCCGAGTCCTCGATTTGGGTGAACGCCATCATCCCGAGCATCATCGACACGAGCGCGAATCGCGCTGCCATGCCGGACGCCGACCACCGCGCGTGGCCCAAGCCCCAGCAGATCGCCGAGACCGTCGCTTTCCTGGCTTCGCCACAGAACGCGGTCACTCGTGGGGCTCTCGTGCCTGTGTACGGGAAGAGCTAGGCGCCCCGTGATACCATCGGCGCAATGAGGTACACGCATCTCGGACGGACGGGAGTGACCGTTTCTCGGATTTGCCTTGGCTGCATGAGTTACGGCACGCCGCAGTGGCGACCCTGGGTCCATGACTCGGACGCGTCCGCGCCGTTCTTCAAGAGGGCGATCGAAGCCGGCATCAACTTCTTCGACACGGCCGACATGTACTCGATCGGCATTAGCGAAGAGGTGACCGGCCGATGGCTACGAGAATACGGCAATCTCGACGAACTGGTGATCGGGACGAAGGTCTTCTTCCCGATGAGCGACCGCCCCAACATGGGTGGGCTCTCGCGCAAACACATCCAGCAAGCATGCGAGGACAGCCTCCGGCGATTGGGAGTCGAGACGATCGACCTCTACCAAATCCACCGCCTCGACCCGGACACGCCGATGGAAGAGATGCTGGCCGCCTTGGACCAACTGGTCACACAAGGGAAGGTTCGGTACCTCGGCGCCAGCTCCATGTACGCGTGGCAGTTCCAGCGGATGCTCTCGACGTCGGAGCGCAACGGTTGGGCCCGCTTCGTCACGATGCAAAACCACTACAACCTCGTCTACCGGGAAGAGGAGCGAGAGATGATGCCGCTCTGCGAGGACCAGGGCATCGGTGTGATTCCGTGGTCACCATTGGCTCGCGGCATGCTCGCGGGCACGCGAACCAAGTTGGGGGATAGCTCCACCAGCCGGTCGTCCACTGATGGACTCGACCAGATTCTCTACGATCAGCCGTCCGATTGGGACGTGGTCGAGGCGGTCAAGAGTGTGGCGGCCGAGCGGGGAGAGCCGCCAGCCCGTGTCGCGCTGGCCTGGCTTCTCTCCAAGCCCACGGTGACCGCGCCGATCGTGGGTGCGACCAAGCTCGAGCATTTGGACGATGCCATTGCAGCGGCCGAGATCGAGCTCAGCGCCGACGAGGTGGTGACTCTCGAAGCGCCGTATCGCGCGCATCCGGTCAGGGGCGTGGCTGCACCGCGCACTTCGGCGAAGTAGCTCAGGGAAGAGGGCCTCGCGCCCGAGCGTAGAGCTCGAATGCTTCGCGGCTGGTGAGCTGCGGTGTGTAGCCGTACTCCTCCTTGAGGCGCCGGTTCGAGAGCACGGGCCGGTAACGCAGGAACGCAACGCGCTCCGGGCCGTTCTCGGTCAAGCCCAAGCGCTTGAGCGTCCACAACATCGCTTTCACGAGCGAGCCCGGCAGCGGGACGTAGGGCTTGTTGAGCAGTCGCGCGATCTCGCGTGGGGTCAACGCGCCATCGCCCGCCTGGTTGTAAACGCCGACTTTGTCGGAGAAGACCGCGTCGACGATACACGCGACGAGGTCTTGATCCCAGATGAACACAAAGGGCGATTCCGACCCAACGATGCCCAGCACGACGGGTTTCTCGAAGAGGTCCGTGACGGGACTGTGTACATCCTCCCCCACGACCGTGCCCGGGCGGAAAACGACCTGCCGCAGCTCGGGACGCTCCTCTCGCCACTGCGCCAACATGGTTTCGACGAGGCGCTTGTTCTTGGAGTACTCGAACTCGTCGTTGCCGCGAAGAGGATCGTTCTCGTCGAGCCACTCGGGGTTGTCCGGGTGGTATCCGTAGGCCGCTCCGCTCGAGGTGACGATCAGCCTCGTCGCCGACGAGTCCTCGCACGCTTCGAGAATGTTCTTCGTCCCGAGAACATCCACACGGTAGGCCAGGTCAGCCGGCGCGCCCTTGGGCGCACGAATGATCGACGCGAGATGCACGACGGTATCGATGCCGTGTCTACGAAAAAGGTCCTTGAGGGCGTGATCGCAGATGTCGCCCTGTTCGTAGACGACCCCATCGATCCGTTCCGAAGCGTCGAACTCGGTCCAGTCTAGCGCGACCAGCACCGATAGTTCGTCCAAGCGTTGGGCGAGAGCCGCGACGCAAAGGCGGCCGACGTAACCGGCCGCCCCGGTCACCAACACCGCCGGGCCGGAGCCCATCAGGCGCCGGGTTCCTGGTGCATCGCCTTGAACTCTTGAAGCCCTGGCGCGAACAGGTGCATGTTCGGGTCGACGTCGACGTGCACGACCGACGGCTTCCCGGAGTCCACACATCGCTGTAGGGCGGCCTCGAGCTCCGCCGGGTCAGACACGCGTTCGCCGTGGCAACCCATGGCTTCGGCAACCTTGTCGAACGCGATCTCTTCGAAGTCGGCGTTGATCGTACCCTGCTGCTCGGTTCCGATGACGGGACGCAGCATTCCGAGCCCGATCGATTGCGTGAGTTTCACCATGCCCCACTGCTTGTCGCAGAGCACGAGGTAGATGACGGGAAGGTTATTGCGCAGCGCCGTTTCGAGCTCTTGGATGTGAAAGCCCATCGCGCCATCGCCGAGGATGCACACGACTCTTGCGTCAGGCTTGGCGACTTGCCCGCCGAGAGCCTGCGATACGCCCGCACCCAACATGCCCAACTTGAAGGTCGAAAGGAGCGTGTCGGGCTCGTTGATCTCGGAGAAGAAGCTCGCCCACACCGCCGCGTTGCCGCCGTCGAACACGTAGATGGTGTCGTCGCCGAAAATGCGCCCGCACGCGGCCGGTACCTGCGCGCTGTGCATGGGGCTCCCCGTGTTTTTCAGCGCTTCGTCGAGTTGAGCTCGAACCTTGGCCTGATCCTCCGCGAGGCTGGCGGTTCGTGCGCGGTTGGTCTGCAGGCGTTGATCGCTGAGCGGCGATTGACGCAGCTCGCTCGCAAGGGCCGATAGGAACGCACCCGCGTCTGCGAGAACGGCAAGCTCGGTGGCCTTGTTCAGTCCGAGGATCTCGTCGTCGATGTCGACTTGGATCATCTCCTGCTCGTCGGGCTTACCCCAGTACGGCGGCTTGCCCCACCAATCGGTCTCGCCGAGACGCGAACCGAGCACCAGCATCACATCGGCTTCGCTACGGGCCTTCTTGATCGGCTCCATGGCCCAAATCGGCAGCAATTGCTCGTGGTTGTCGGCTAGAGCGCCGCGTCCGGCCCAGCTGGTTGTGACCGGTGCACCCAACGCGGTGGCGACCTCCTCGAGCGCGCTCGAGGCGCGTGCGTGCAGGACCCCGCTTCCTGCGTGAATGTGCGGGCGCTCCGCGTTTCGGAGCAACTCCGCCGCCTGCGTGACCTGGCTGGCGGAAGGCTCGATGGCCGCGGTTCGCCGGTAGGCTTCGGGCGGGCGAAGGTCGAGGCCCTCCGCTTCGAAGACGCCATTCATGATCGTCTCGGGAAC
>QMMB01000254.1 GCA_003647035.1 Deltaproteobacteria bacterium
GGCGTGACCGGGGGTTACTTCGACAAGGCGCGATTGGCCAAAGCCAACAAGGCGACCGGAAACGAGGAAGCGGCCCGCCACCTTTGGGTAGTGAGCGAACAGCTCGTCGACGACGCGGCCAGACCGTGGACCGGAGGCGCAAGGCACGTACCCGCAACGTTCCCGAAGGGATTTGCGGAAGGTTCGCGCCTTGGGCTGCCGCCCGGCCCGTTGTCGACGCGCCCGCTCCCTTTCATCGCTCTATGTGCGCTCGCTCTCGGCATCATCATCGCCCTCCTCTACGGCTGAGGGGAAGAGCGAGCTGAACCGCTCCGCGAGAGCGGTGATGGTGAGCGCCGGGTTCACGCCGACGTTGGCTGGGATGGCCGAAGCGTCGGTCACGAAGAGCCCCGGGTAGCCGAAGACCTGATGGTCGATGTCGATCACTCCCGCTTTCGGCCCCGCTGCGATCGCGCAGCCGCCGAGGATGTGCGCGGTGACCGACGCGTTGCCAACGCTTTCTAGAAGGTTGTTGTGCGGAGTGCCGCCGATGTGCTTGGCAAGCTTTCGGGCCGCCTCGTTGGCTTCCGGGATGTAGGCGGGCGTTCCTCCATGGGGCCCCGCGGCCGAGTGCAGCTTCCTGAATGGCCAAAGTAGGCGGCGCCCGCGGCTGAACGCGATCTGACTGTCGAGAGTTTGCATTACGGTGAGCACGGTGATGCGTTTGTGCCAGTTGCGTGCGAAGAGTGCGCGAAGCGTTCGAACTGGATGCGCAACGACGCCCGCGATGGTGCGCAGCGCTCGGCCAAAGGCTTTCGTGCCATCGGTGAGAGGCCCCATGTACCACCGCATGAAGTCGTAGCCAGCCGGGAAGCGGTTCTGGGTGATGTGCGTGTGCGCGTTGGCGTAGAAGTGCGACGAAATCGCCGTGCCATGCGTGAGGTCGTCGTCGGGATTTGGCGAAAGCGCGGCGACGATTGCTTCGCTGTTGGTTCGGACGATGTCACCCAGCCTGGTTGAAATTTCCGGCAACGTTCCGAGCTCGTCTCGGCACTTGAACAAGAGCTCCAACGTTCCGACGACGCCGGCGGCAACGATCACGCGTCGGGCGCGAATCGGTAGATGCCGCTCCCGTCGGCGCAACGGGTTCACCGTTTGTACTTCGTAGCCACCGCCCTCGAGCGGACGGACGGAGACCACCTTTCGCTCTGGCAGAACTTTGGCTCCAAGCTTTTGCGCCAAGTAGAGGTAGTTTTTGTCTAGACTGTTTTTCGAGCCGTCACTACAGCCGGTCAGGCAGCCTCCGCAACGCGTGCAGCCCATCCGCTCGGGACCCGCGCCATCGAAGAATGGATCGGGTTCCGTCTTCCCTGCTTCGCCGAAATAGATGCCCTGAGGCACGGCACCAAACGTGTCGCCGGCGCCCATCGCCTCTGCGGTTGCTTGCAGCCAGTCATCCATCTTTCCATGGTCAGGGTTGGTCGTCCGGCCGAGCATCGCGGCCGCTGTGTCGAAGGGCGTCGCGAGCTCTTCCTTCCAATCGACGCCGAGGTGGGCCCAAGCCCGGTCGTCGTAGAACGCGTCGCCCGGCTTCAGCAACACCGCCGCATACACCAGACTCCCGCCACCCACGCCGACGCCGCCAACGATGCCGACGTGCTTGAAGAAGTGCTGCACGAAAAAACCGCGAAAGTTGATCTGCGGAATCCAAAACAGCCTACGTAGGCTTCGGTCGGCGGCTCGCATGTCGTCGGGCGACACATGCCGGCCCTGTTCGAGAACCGCAACGCGATAACCCTTCTCGCTCAGGCGAAGCGCGGGCACGCTGCCACCGAATCCGCTACCGATGATGACGACGTCGTAGTCCATCAGTCGTCGAGAGGGTTTTTGAAACCGGGATCTAGGACCTTGAGAGGGTGGCGCGCGGTGACTTGACCCATGAAAGGGGGATGGATCGAGTACCCCAGCATGCTCTGGAGGCGGGGCGACATCTGGGCGACCTTGTTCTTGGGGATCGACAGAAAGAAGTTCTCCTGCGGGCGTGCCCACGGTTCGCAGTACTGATTGCTGACCGCCGTGCGCACCCGGCCTGAACGATTCTGCCCTCCGCGGTGTACGAGCGTGCCCGCGAACACGGCGCAAGAACCTGCGGGCATGACCAAGGGTCGAAGCTGCGGCTGATACCGGGGCGCCAGTGTGACCGTGTCGTCACCGACGTACATGTTCAGGAGCTCGTCATCACTCCACCTGTGGCTTCCGGCGATCATTTCGGTCGCGCCGTTTTCCTCCGTGAAGTCGTCGATCGCCCACATGGTCGACACGCTGATCGCCGGGCGCGGCCTGGGGATGGTGTAGAACGAGTCATCCGTGTGCGCCGGCTGCGGCGTTTCGTCCGGGGCGATCGCGATCGCCTGGCTCGCGGTGAGCAGGTAGTTGGGCAGAAGGAGCTCGTCCAGCATCGACAGGATTGCCGGATGCTCGACGAGACGCTCGAATGGCTTGCCCCGGCCGACCAGGGTGTAGACGCGCTGCGTTCGTGTTCCTTCGAAGTCGTTACGGCCCGACGGGCCTTCGCCGAGAAGCCGTGCGAGCTCGTCTCGGACCTCGCTCAACTCGGCGGCGCTCAACAGGCCCTCGAGCACGACGTACCCATCGGTCTCGTATCCTTTGCGCCAGTCTCGAGTTTCGTTCGGGGACGTCATGGGTATGCGTTCGTCCTCCTCGCCGACCTAGTCAGCGCTTTCGCAGACCTTCGAGAAACAGGCTGGCGCAGTGCGTGGCCGCCTTGCGCAGAGCCGCGGGGTCGCCTTCTCCGAGTGCCCAGGTCAGCAGAATCGCGTCGATTGCGCCGAAGAGGCAGCGCGCCACCACGCGGGGGTTGAGGTCTTTGCGAAACGTGCCTTCTTCTTGCCCGTCGCGAACCACGTCCGCGATCACGTCGATGTACTGCATGAACAAGGGCGTTGCGTACTGCTTGAGTAGTCGGGACGATTGCCGCAGGTTCACGGTGATCACTTCGGCGAGGTCTCGCTGCTCCTCCATCAAGCCGAGTTGAAGCTCGATGATGCGCTGGATTCGATTCTCGAACGGTTCCTCCGACTCCGCGACCTCCCGAAGAATGGTCAGGAGCCGTTCGATGCCTTCCTCGAAGATCGTGACGAGGACATCGTCCTTGTTCTTGAAGTAGAGGTAGATCGTGCCGTCCGCGACACCGGCCGCCTTGGCGATTTCGCTCACCCGCGTCGCGTAGAAGCCGTTCTTGGCGAAGACCTTGATAGCGGCCTTGAGAATGCGCGCCCGCTTGTCGGGAGCCCTCTTGCGCCTGGGGGCTGGTGAATGAACCGCCATTCAGTTTCGGGTATCACACCCGCGCCCTTGCCGTCAAACCAGTCTAACCGGGCGGCTCTTCCCCGCGAAGGAGCCGGACGATGTTCCTTGCGTGCCGCAAGACGACGATGATCCACAGCCCCGCCGCCAGTTGAATCGGCCACCGGCGCCCGTCGAATGCGATGGTCAGGGCGGCGGCAACCGTAGCAGCCGACAGCGATGCCACGCTCGCGCGCCTGCTGAGCTTCTTGACGAGCACGAACGTGATGAGCGTTGCCACGCCGACCCGGGGAAGCGCGCCTAGCAAGACGCCGCCGGCCGTGGCGGCACCTTTTCCACCCCGAAATCCATGCCAAATCGGAAAGACGTGCCCCAGCGCGGCGGCGATCCCGACCCCCGTGATCCACGGCCAAGGCAGCTCGAACGCCCAGTGCGCCAACGCGACCGGAACGAAGCCCTTGAGCATGTCGAGGAGCATGACCTTGCGGCCGGTCCCCTTGCCGAGCGCTCGACCGACGTTCGTCGCACCGACGTTGCCGCTGCCGATGGTCCTCAGATCGACGCCTTCGCGAGAAGCAAACAGGATGCCGAATGAGATCGAGCCGGCGAGGTACGCTACGAGGGTCAGGGCGGGGCCGAGCACCGCGGAATCATACCGCTTTACGGTGGGGGGGCCGGTAGGTTTCTTGCGGCGCGCGGCGGCTCCCCGTAGCTTGAACGACGATGCCGTTCGGGGTGCATCGCGAGACGCTGGTTCCGGTCGCGCTCTATGCAGAGCTCGTCGCCGACGAAGAGGTCCTACCCGCGTTCGTGACCAGCATCGGCGAGCACGGCTTGCTCCTCGACTCCCTTGCGATCCTCGGCAATCGCCGTAGCGATCGGTTGCAAATTCAACTCACCCTGCCGGGCGAGCCCGATGTCTTGTGGATCGGTGCGGAAGTCGTTCGTGACACACAGGGCTCCCTGTTCAACGATACCGCCCTTCGCTTTTTGGCGATGGCCAACGCCCACTGGCATTCTGTCCGACGCTGGGTGCGGGTTCGGGAGCTGGTGTTGGCCACCCGGCCGGTCGGCGTGTATGACGCGGCGTGAACACAAGTGGAGGATGAATATGTGTAGGTTTATGTATGTCTTTGCTGCGGCCCTAATGGGAATCGCGATGGGCTGTGGCGACTCGGGGGAGACCGAGGCGGACAAGGCCGGTGTCGGAGCTCAATGCACGGACAGCCAGGAATGCGAGTCGACCGATGAGGACTTCGAGCTCGTATGCCTGACCCAGTTCAGGGGAGGCTACTGCGGCCTCGAGCCCTGCGCGGGTGACATCGATTGCCCTGAGGGCTCGGCCTGCGTCACCCACGACGATGGCAACAACTACTGCTTCCGAGTCTGCGTGGACAAACCCGACTGCAATCGCAATCGGGACGAAGAAAATTGGTCGAACTGCGTCGGAAGCATCACCTTCGTCGACGACCGAAACGACAGAAAAGCGTGTGAGCCTCCATCATCCGGCATTTGACCCTGATTACCTTGACTTCCCGGGGGCCGGAACGTAGTACAGCCGCCGCCGTCATGCTGGCGTAGCTCAACTGGTAGAGCACCGGTTTTGTAAACCGGCGGTTATGAGTTCGAGTCTCATCGCCAGCTCTACTTGAAATTTCGGAACGACCAAGGAGGGTTGCCCGAGCGGTCAAAGGGAGCAGACTGTAAATCTGCCGGCTTATGCCTACGGTGGTTCGAACCCACCACCCTCCACCAGGAGAACAACGAACAGATTTACGCGGGTGTAGCTCAGTTGGTAGAGCCTCAGTTTTCCAAACTGAATGTCGCCGGTTCGAGCCCGGTCGCCCGCTCTAGCCCGCAGTGCAGATGAAACGAGACGCGATTCAGACTATGCCCAGGTAGCTCAGTGGTAGAGCACCCCCTTGGTAAGGGGGAGGTCGTGAGTTCAAGTCTCATCCTGGGCTCCCGACCTCATCAAGAAGAACGACGAAGTAGGAAACGAACGATGGCTAAAGAAAAGTTTGTCCGAGACAAACCACACATGAACGTAGGGACGATTGGTCACATCGACCACGGCAAGACGACGCTGACGGCGGCCATCATGAAGGTGATGAGCGATAAGCA
>QMMB01000255.1 GCA_003647035.1 Deltaproteobacteria bacterium
CCGCTTTTAAGGCGGTTTCCACCTGGTCGGGCTGCGGATGCGTGTTGGCGACAACAGTGTGGACACCGCTCCGCGCCAAGTGCTCCATCGCAAACGCTGCGAGCGGCCGGTTCGCGACAGGGACGATGGGTTTGGGCCGAAGGTCGGTCAGCGGTCGGAGGCGCGTTCCGAGCCCGGCTGCTAAGAGCATGGCCTGCACGTGGGTATGATATTCCGCCGCGCGCATTCGGACCAAGCAATGTGGGTGGACAAGGGCCTATACTCGGGGGGCACGAGGGGGAGATGAAGAAGATCCTGCTGACCGGCGCGGCCGGCTTCATTGGGAGCAACACCGCATCCGCGTTGCTGCGCCGTGGCGACACGGTCGTTGGGGTCGACAACCTCAACGATTACTACGACCCGGCTCGCAAGCGTGCGAATTTGGAGGAGGTTCGTACCACCGCTCCGGACCCGCAGAAATTCATCTTCCACACGGAAGACATCCGGGACGAGGACGCGATGGAGGGCCTATTCGCGGAGCATGAGTTCGACGCGATCATCCACCTCGCTGCGATGGCGGGTGTCCGTGCCTCGATCGAGGACCCGAAGCTCTATTTCGACGTAAACCTCGGGGGCACACTCACACTCCTCGAGGCCGCGCAACGTCATGGCCAGCCGCGGTTCGTCTTCGCGTCGACCTCTTCCGTGTACGGCCGGACCAAAGTGATCCCGTTCATCGAGACGGACAGCGCCGACCGCCCTCTCGCTCCGTACCCGGCCAGCAAGCGGGCTGCCGAGCTCCTCGGCTATTCGTACTTCCACCTCTTCGGGCAAAACTTTACAGCACTTCGTTTCTTCACGGTCTATGGCCGGCGCGGTCGTCCGGACATGATGGCCTACTTGGTGCTGGACAACATTTTTCGCGGCAAAGAAGTACCTGTGTACAACCACGGGCAGATGCACCGGGACTGGACGTACGTGGATGACATCGTGCAGGGCCTGCTCGCCGCGGCGGATCGGCCCCTCGGATACGAGGTGATCAATCTCGGTCGCGGCAAGCCGACGCTACTGGCCGATTTCGTTCGGCTGATCGAGGAACAGGCAGGCAAGGTCTCCAACCTGATCGACAGGCCCATGCCGGCCGCCGACATGGAGTACACCTACGCCAACATCAATCGCGCAAGAGAGCTCCTCGGGTATGCCCCCACGGTCACCGTCGAGCAGGGCGTTCGAGAGTTCTGGCTGTGGTACCAGGACGCGGTCATGGGGGTCAGCCAATGATGGGTCGACTCAAGACGCGCACCTCGCAGTTCATGATCGACATCAGCGTCCTGATGCTGGCTTTCTTTTTGGCGATGCTGGTCCGCTTCGATTGGGCCGTGCCCAGGGTGATGTTCCGGCAGCTCATGATCGTACTGCCGTACGTGGTGCTGCTGCAATATGCGTTCCTGTCCGGCTTTGGGATCACTCGTTTCTCGTGGCGCTACATCAGCCTGCGCGACACCGTACGGATCTTCACCGCGATTGCGTCCGTCACGACTTTGTTGGTCGCACTTCGGTTCCTGAGCCCGCTGCTGGTCGACCGCTTCCCGCTGGCGCGTTACGGCATCGTGCCGCTCGGCGTGCTCCTCGGCGATTTCGTATTGTCTTTCATCGGGCTGACCGGGGTCAGAGCCCTTCGACGAATTCTCGGCGAACGCCTCGCGTCCAATCAGCACAGGCCCGAGCAATCGCCTCATGTGCCCACCCTCCTCGTAGGCGCGGGGCAAGGCGGCGTCTTGATCGCCCAAGAGATCGCGCGGCGGCCTGACCTCGGCATCCTGCCTGTCGCGTTCGTCGACGACGATCCTGTGAAGCAAGGCGCCGTGATTCAGGGGATCAAAGTTCAGGGGACCACGAAAGAGCTGCTGCGCCTCGCCCAGCGCCACGGAGCCGAGCAAGCCCTCATCACGACTTCCAACGCGCCAGGGTCCGCGATTCGCCGGATCACCGAGAGCTGCAAGGAGGCGGGCCTCGCGGTGAAAATCGTTCCTGGAGCCTATGAAATTGTTGGAGGGCGCGTGAACCTGTCGCGCATTCGCGAGGTGGCCATCGAAGACCTTCTGCGGCGCGAGCAGGTCAAGCTCGACACGGAATCGGTTGCCGATGTCGTTCGCGGGCAGCCTGTGGTGGTGACCGGCGCAGGCGGGAGCATCGGCTCGGAGCTTTGCCGCCAGGTGGCCGCGTATCGCCCTTCCCGTCTCGTGCTGGTCGAGCGCGCCGAGAACAATATGTTCGAGATTCATTGTGAGCTCCGCGGCCGTTTCCCGGACCTCGAGGTCGTGCCGTGCGTGGCCGACATTACCGACGTGCCCCGTATCACTCAGGTGTTCCGCGACCACCGGCCGATGATCGTCTTCCATGCGGCGGCGCACAAACACGTCCCGATGATGGAATGGAATCCGGCGGAGGCAGTGAAGAACAACGTTCTCGGTACTCAGGTGGTTGCCGACTTGGCGGACAGCCTCGCCGTAGAGCGCTTCGTGATGGTCTCGACCGACAAAGCGGTGAACCCCACTTCGGTGATGGGCGCCACGAAGCGGGCGGCGGAACTCTACGTCCAGGCACTTTCGCTTCGCAGCGCAACGCACTTTTCGACGGTGCGCTTCGGCAACGTTCTCGGTTCGACGGGCAGCGTCATTCCGATCTTCCGCCAACAGATACGGAACGGCGGTCCTATTACGGTGACGCATCCAGACATGACTCGTTATTTCATGACCATCCCAGAAGCCGCGCAGCTAATCATGCAGGCGGGAGCGTTGAGCCAGGGCGGCGAGACGTTCATTTTGGACATGGGGCAACCCGTGCGGATCATCGACTTGGCGCACGATTTGATCCGCCTGAGCGGACTCGAGCCCGACAAGGATATCGAGGTTCGGTTCACGGGTGTTCGGCCTGGGGAGAAATTGTTCGAGGAGCTTTCGACGATGAGCGAGGGCATCGAGCGCACCACTCACCCGAAGATCTTCACCGGGACCTACGAGTCGCCCCATTTGCCCGCCTTGCGCGCCCAGTTCGAGACCCTCGCCGGGCTCTGCAAGACGGCGAACCCGGACGCCATACGTCGGATTCTGACGGAAGTGGTTCCAGAGTACGGCGGCGACGGAGCGGAGAGCGAGCCTCCCTCGCGACCCAGCCGCACGATTCGGGAGTCCAAATCCATGGAGGGCGCATGAAAATTCTGGTGACGGGAGGTGCGGGCTTCATCGGCAGCCACGTCGCCGAGGCAGCCGTCGAAGCAGGCCACGATGTCCTGGTCGTCGACGACCTCAGCACGGGACGGACAGAGAACCTACCGGCGAACGCGGATTTCCATCCGGTCGACATCCGAAACGCGAAGGTGTTGCGGGAGCTCGCACTTCACTTCAAGCCGGACGCGATCAGTCATCATGCGGCGCAGGCGAGCGTTTCCGTCAGCGTGCGCGAGCCGGTGCTGGACGCCGACGTCAATCTCATGGGCTCACTCAATGTTGCCAACGTGGCGCTCGAATGTGACAGCCGATTGATCTTCTCGAGCACCGGGGGAGCCCTGTATGGCGAGGTCCCGGAGGGGCAAGTCGCCGGCGAAGACTGGCCCGCGTCGCCGAAGAGCCCGTACGCTTGCAGCAAGGCCAGCTTCGAGCTGTACCTGCGGGCGTTCGGCCATGGCTCCGGCCTACGGTACACGATCCTCCGCTACGCCAACGTCTACGGGCCGCGGCAGGACCCGCACGGCGAAGCGGGAGTGGTCTCGATATTCATCCAGCGGCTGCTTCGTGGCGAGCCGATTCAGGTCAATGCACGCGCCCGGCAAGGAGACGATGGCTGCGTTCGTGATTACGTGTATGTCGGCGATTCTGTCAGGGCCAACCTCGCGGCTTTCGAGGGCGCGCTCGAGGGCCGTACTATCAACATCGCGAGCGGAGTGGCAACCACGACCCGAGCGCTTGCGGAGCGACTCGCAGCCCTCGTCGACCAGCCGGCGACTGTCAATGACGGTCCTCATCGTACCGGTGACCTAGAGCGTTCCGTTCTGGATCCCGCCGTCATGGTGTCGATTCTCGGCGAGCCAACTCCGTTGGAGCGGGGTTTGACGGCGACGACCGAATGGTTCCGCAGTCAGGTCCAACCCCGGTGAGCGAGCGCATTGCAGTCCTGGGGCTCGGGTACGTGGGTCTTCCGGTGGCGTTGGCGTTTGCCCGAAAGTTCCAAGATACGGTTGGCTTCGACATCTCCGAGGAGAGAGTCAAATCGCTTGCCAATAGGCACGATTGGACCGGCGAGGTGACCGAGGCCGAGCTGCGCGAAACCAGCCTGAAGTTCACCAGCGATGCAGCGGATCTGCGAGGCAGCACCTTCTTCGTGGTTGCGGTACCGACCCCGATCGATTCCGATCGGCGGCCGGACCTCGGGCCGCTTCTGTCCGCGACGCGACTGGTGGCCGCCGCGCTCGCTCCGGGGGCCGTGGTCGTATACGAATCGACGGTTTATCCCGGCGTGACCGAGGAGCAGTGCGGGCCGCTCTTGGCAGAAACCTCGGGCTTGCGTCAGTCCCGAGATTTCAAGCTCGGTTATTCGCCCGAGCGGATCAACCCGGGCGACAAGCTCCACACGTTCGAGAAAATCATCAAGGTCGTCGCGGGCGAGGATGCGGAGGCGCTGGAACGCGTGGCGCGCGTCTACGAGACGGTGGTCGACGCGGGCGTCCATCGCGCGTCTTCGATCAAAGTCGCCGAGGCGGCGAAGGTGATCGAGAACACGCAGCGCGACCTCAACATCGCCTTGATGAACGAGCTCTCGCTCATCTTCGATCGCATGGGCATCCGGACACGGGATGTGCTCGAGGCGGCCGGAACCAAATGGAATTTCTTGCGGTTTACGCCCGGCCTGGTTGGAGGACACTGCATCGGGGTCGACCCGTACTACCTCACGGCGAAAGCCGAGGCGCTCGGGTACCATCCCGAGGTCATTCTCGCAGGGCGTCGCATCAACGACGACATGGGCCGCCACCTCGCACAGCGAACGATCAAACTGCTTCGCGAGCAGGATCACGCGATCAAAGGGGCGCGCATCGGCGTGGTGGGACTCACATTCAAAGAGAACGTGCCCGATCTGCGCAATAGCCGGGTGCCGGACGTCATCCAGGAGCTCCGCGAGTACGGCATCGATCCCATCATCCACGACCCAATGGCCTCCGCCGAGGAGGCGCTCCGCGAGTACGGCCTCGAGCTCCGGCCCTTCGACGCGCTGACGGACCTCGATGGCGTCATCTTCGCGGTCCCCCATCAACAATCCCTCGATCAGCTCGACCGTGTCGTGGCCGGCGGCCGCAAAGGCGGATTGTTCATCGACGTGAAGTCGGTGATCAACCCAGCCGATCTGAGAAGCGACCTGCGCTACTGGAGCCTTTGAGCCGGAC
>QMMB01000256.1 GCA_003647035.1 Deltaproteobacteria bacterium
GGTCAACGTATGGGTCCCGAACACCGCAGAGTCGATGCAGGCTCAAATCGACAAAGGCTCCACTGGGCTCATCACCAACGAGCCGGCGATATTAGCCGAGCTGCTCGACCGCTAAGCAGGCAACCAAGCCCTGGTGTCGGCCCAAAGGCGAGCCGCCACTTCTACCGCCGCGGCGTCCTCGCTCACCTCGGCAGGCTGGCATTCGTCGTAATAGAGACCGCCCCGCAGTCCCGGGTGCGTTGCGCAGTAAATCTGGGTTTGGGCTCCTTCTTCGGGCGTCTTGAGGAAGAATGCTTCGATCGGCGAGAGGGCGTTGCGGACCTTCTCGACCACCCCGGTCCCCTCGAGCCCCTTGGCCGCCACGTTGGTGAAGACCGAGCCCGGATGCAGACAGTACGCGTGCACCTGAGACTTCTGCGCATAGCGCCGCTGAAGCTCGGTCGTCATGTGCACGAGCGCGAGCTTCGAGTTGCCATAGGCCGTCCAGGAGTTGTACGGCCGCGTCGTTTCGAATAGGTCATCGTTGGACCCTTTGAAGTGCAGTCGAGAGACGACGTTGACGATTCGTGCATCGCCAGTCGCAAGCCCCGTATTCTCGAGCAGTGGAACCAGCAGACGCGTGAGATGCGCCGTGCCTAGGTAGTTCGTGCGCCACTGAATTTCAAAGCCATCGTCGGTGAGGTGCGGCTCTTTCCAACGAGACAGCAAGTCCAAGTGAATGCCGGCGTTGTTGACCAACACGTCGAGCCTGTCGCCGTGGGTCCCTGCAAACCATCGCGTGAAGCCGGCGACCGAATCGTTGTGCGAAAGATCGAGCTTGTGCGCGTCCACGCGTCGACGCGCATCGGCATCCTGCAACCGCGCCCGTAACGCCTCGGCTGCGGCATCGGGGTTCGAGCGCGCCGTGACCACGACGCAAGCCCCCCATGATACGAGCGTTCGAGCTGTCTCGAACCCGAGGGAGCCGGGAGTCGCCCCGGTAACGATGATCTTCTTGCCGGCAAGGTCGACCGGATTGGCGCACGCGGCGGACACGAAGCCTCTCCGTACGAAGTCGTGAAAACGACCGGCGGGCCCGGTTTTGTGTGGTTTTGGGGGTTCTATGCGCATTGAAACCGCAGGGGATATGGTTGAGTGGTGTCTCGGGAGCACATCATGCTCGACGAGCGCTGCTTTGTCATCGACGCGAGCTGACTCAGACAGCAAACGCCGAAGAGGTCGGCTAGAACGCTACTGCGCGACGCGGGGCCAAGGCGCAGCGGCTTCGATCTCCAATGCAAGCTCGAGGAGCGTCCGTTCGCGTCCGAGAGGCGCGGCGAACTGAATGCCTATCGGTAAACCGGCCTTGCTTTGCGCGAGCGGAAGCGAGATGGCCGGGCCCCCCGACACGTTTTGGACTGGTGTGAATGGGATGAACCACTTCAAGCGCTCGAGCAGTGTGTCGAAAGGGACCTCGGGACCGATGAAGCCATGCTCCGGGGGAGGCATGGCCGCTGTGGGGTTCATGAGAACGTCATACCGGTCGAAGCCGCGCCGGTAGTGACGTGCGAAGCGCCGGAGACGGAAAAGCGCGGCGGGCACCCGTCTCGCGTGCTGCGTGAAGTGACGAGCGAGGCCCTCGGTGAAGTCGTCGACCTGCGTTCGGTCGAAATCGGGGTGAACGAGTTGCTTGCCAAAACGCGTGACGGAGAAGGCCAGCATCGCCCACAACAGGGAGAAATCCTCGTGGAAGCGTTCGTCGAACGGCGGCTCTACCCGCTCGACGCAATGACCGAGACCCTCGCAGAGGTTCGCGGCGCCCTCGGCCGCAGCGACACATTCGGGATGCGACCGCGTGCCCGCGTCGAGGTCGGTAAAGAAGCCGATCCGCAGGCGGCGGCCAGGACGAGTGACCAGACCGATCTCGGGGAGCTTCGGGTTTCGTTGGCGTTGCTCTGCCGCATGAAAAAAGACCGCGGTGTCACGTACGGAGCGACTCAGCATTCCCTGATGGAGAATCTTCACGGGAAGCAGCTTCGACCCGGGGACGTCGGCGACACGGCCTCGCGAGGGCTTGAGCCCGACCAAGCCACAACAGGACGCCGGAATGCGGATGGACCCTCCTCCATCGTTCGCGTGCGCGAGCGGCACGACGCCCGCCGCGACCAGCGCGGCGGACCCGCCCGAAGAGCCACCGGGAGAGAAGCCCCGCCGCCACGGATTGTGAGTCGGACCGTACACCAACGCCTCGGTGGTTCCGGTGAGGCCGAACTCGGGCATGGTCGTCTTTCCGAGGTTGATCAGACCAAGTGACAGAAACTGCTCGACGAACGGCGTGCTTTGCTCGGCAGGTTCTCTCGGCAGCGCCCGCGATCCGAACAACCAAGGGGAGCCAGCGACGGCGTCGTTGTCCTTGATGAACGACGGCACACCGCTAAACACTCCCGAGCGCGGGCTCTCGGCATCACGGCGAGCGGACTCAAAGAGAGGCGTTGCGATCGCGTTGAGTGAAGGGTTGACTCGCTCCGCCCGTGCAATGGCTGCCTCGACCGCCTCTCGCGCCTGAATCGCGCCAGTTCGGATCAAGCGCGCAATCTCGACGGCGTCGGCGGTGCCGAGGACATCATCACACACTGCACTCACGACCGTGCTTTCGCTCACCGGGTTTCCTTATAGCCGGGCCACCGCTACCAGTCGATGATCGCGGCGCCCCAAGTGAAGCCCGATCCGAACGCAACGGTCACGATCTTCATGCCGCGCTCGAGCCTGCCCTGCCCTTGGGCCTCAGCCAGCATGATCGGGATGGTGGCGGCCGTCGTGTTTCCATAGCGCTCGATGTTGTGGAAGAGCTTCTCGTCGGGCAGGCCGAGATTCTTCGCGACGTACTGATTGATTCTCAGGTTTGCCTGATGGAAGAAAAACAAATCGACGTCGTCCACGGTGAGGCTCTGCTTCTGAAACTCTTTCATCAGCGCGCCGATCATGCGCTCGACGGCGTGCTTGAAGACGAGCCGGCCTGCCATGTGCGCGAACATGTAGTCCGGCGCGACTTGTCCAACGCCTTCTTCGTTGAGCGGAATGAACGGACGCTTGCTGATATCGAAGACCTTCTGGGAGAGCGCGTCGGCGTGCCGCCCATCGGCGCCCAAGTGCCAACTGCGAATGCCGCGGTCTTCCTCGGTCGCGCTCACGATCACGGCGCCAGCCCCGTCTCCAAACAGTGATGCGACATTGCGCCCGCGCGTGGAGAGATCGAGCGCGGCCGAGTGTACCTCCGCGCCAACCAACACGATGTTGTCGACGGAGCCGGATTGCACCATCGACGTCGCGGTGGCGAGCCCGTACAAAAAGCCAGAGCATTGGTTGCGAACGTCCAGGCAGCCGGCGAAGTTGCCCACGCCCTCGTCGGTCAGCCCGAGCTTATGCTGAAGGTAGACCCCCGACCCGGGAAAGCAGTGGTCCGGTGAGAGAGTCGCGAAGATGATCATGCCGATGTCGGCGTTCGAGATGCCGGCGCGTTCGAGCGCCATTTGCACTGCGGGGACGGCCAAATCCGCCGTGCCAACGCCCTCGGGGGCAAAACGTCGAGCCTCGATGCCGGTCCGCTTGACGATCCACTCGTCGGTCGTGTCGATCCCGTACCGCGTCACGAGATCTTGATTGGTAACGATGTCTTCGGGAACGTGGAAGCCGGTTCCGGATATGTACGCGTTCGGCAAGAGTCCTCCAGGTCGTCCCCTCGGGGCGAGTATGACACCGATCGCCCCAGCCGAAGGTACAATTCTGAGCGGTCGACTACGCAAAGCAGGTCTGACACGATTCGTACGTCTTCAGGAGAGACGGAGTCATGAAGACCTTCGACGATAAGGTTGCAGCGATCACCGGCGCAGGCTCGGGCATCGGGCGTCAGCTCGCTCTAGAGCTCGTGCGTAGGAAGTGTCATGTCGCGCTGTCCGACGTGAACGCCGTAGGGTTGCAAGAGACTGTGAGCCAAGCGCAAGGCTCGGGCGTGCGTGTGACGTCGCAGAGAGTCGATGTCGCGGACCGTGGGGCCGTCTATGCGTGGGCGGATGAGGTGGCGGACGAGCATGGCAAGGTCAACCTCATCTTCAACAACGCGGGCGTTGGGCTCGCAAGCACCGTCGAGAGCATGAGCTACACCGATTTCGAATGGTTGATGAACATCAATTTTTGGGGCGTGGTGTATGGCACGAAGGCGTTCCTTCCCCACCTCAAAGCGTCCGGAGAAGGGCACGCGATCAACATCTCGAGCGTGTTCGGTCTAGTGGGCATCCCGAGCCAGAGCGCCTACAATTCTGCCAAGTTCGCCGTGCGCGGTTTCACCGAGTCACTCCGTCAGGAGCTCGACATGTTGGACTGCGGCGTCAGCGCTACGAGCGTTCATCCCGGCGGCATCAAGACAGCCATCGCCCGCTCGTCACGCATCGATAGCAGCATCCGTGACCTCGGAGTCAACGACGTAGACACTGCGGAGAACTTCGAAAAAACGTTCATCACGGGTGCCGATAAAGCCGCGCGCGTCATCCTCGATGGAGTCCGCCGCAACCAGCGACGAGTCCTGATCGGACCTGACGCTCGCGTCTTCGACTGGATGGTGCGGCTGCTACCCTCCAGCTACCAGCGAATCAGCGTGGCGTACGCCAAGTTCACCGCCAAGTAGGACCGCCGGAACACCCGTGAAGCTCAAGTACATTCCCAACATGATCTGCGTCGCGCGCATCATCTTGGTTGCGCCGATCGTATGGAGTCTGTTGGAGGAACGCTACGCGCTCGCCTTGGGTTTGATCTTGATTGCCGGGCTCTCCGATGCCCTCGACGGCTACCTAGCAAGGCGGTTCGACTGGCGCACACGACTGGGCGGCCTGCTCGACCCCGCAGCAGACAAATTCCTCATGTTCGCGGCGTTCGTCACCCTCGCCTGGATAGGCTTGGTCCCAGCCTGGTTCTCGGCGATCGTCGTGGGACGGGACGTCATCATCATCAGCGGCAGTGTCTTCTACCAGCTAACCGTCGCCCCCATCCACGGCGAGCCCACCGGCGCAAGCAAACTAAACACCGTCTTCCAGATCCTATTCGTATTGCTTACGATCAGCCACGCCTGGCTAGGCCAGCCCCCCACACTCGCCCTGCAAATCCTAGGCGCCGCCATCCTAGCCACAATCGCAATCAGCACCGTCCAATACGTAACCACCGGCCTAACCCGATCCCGCGAAGCGAAGCACCCAGACTGACGCTCTCACTGGCACTGGGCACCGGCACTGACACTGACACTGACACTGGCACCGACACTGACACTGACACTGACACTGACACTGAAACTGACACTGACACTGACACTGACACTGACACTGACACTACCACTGAAACTGACACTGCCACTGACACAGACA
>QMMB01000257.1 GCA_003647035.1 Deltaproteobacteria bacterium
CCAGCCCCGAGGCGCGCCGCCGCCATCATGTGCTCGTTGCCTTCGGCCTTGAGACGCTCCCGGTCCGGGTCATCCCTGGGAAGATTCGGCACGAGCTCGTAGATGAGGGTCGCTCCAGCATCCCAGGCGAGGTCTCCGTCGTTCGGGAAGCGCTCCACGCCACGGCGCAGCACGTCGATCGCCCGCTCGACGAATTCAGGCGGGGAGCCGGTCGGGGTGTAGACACCTGCCACGCCGATCCAGCGGTATACCCGCCGGAAGTCCGGGTCGAGGGCCAGCATGGCTTCCCCGTAGTGGAACACGTGCTTGACGGCGCCCCTGTTCACGAATTCGTCGCCAAAGTAGATGAGGGCGCGAAGCCAGATCAGGTCCGCCACTGCCCGCCGATGACCCAAGCTCATCACCTGCAACCACTTGGGCGGTGGCAAGTAGTAGATGTCCTCGTACGCCTGCATCGAGAGGTAGTGGTCCATTGCCCTCCCGCGAAGCGACCAAATCCCCGCAACGATTCCCAGCATCAATACGATGGCAACGATCCGAGCCTTCACTCCTCCATCCTATCGCAAAAGGTGACGCGCCCCGTTTAAACGGAAAAGGCCGCGACATCCGTCGCGGCCCTTCCAGTGGTTAGCCCTGGTCGATTACTCGAGCGGATCGACCGAGTTGATGCCCGGCGCCCGATAGAGCGAGTTGTCCGGGTTGCTGCCGGCCTCGAGACGGAAGGTCGATAGGTTGCCGTCATTGTCCAAGTCGCCAGTTGCGAAGAACGTGTAGACCGTGGTGTCGTCCGGTCCATTTCCGCAGGCGCTGGCGTTCGGCGTCGCGTCGATGCTGTACTGGTAGTAGAGCGGGTCAGCCGGCGCAAAGTTGACAGCGGTGAATGCCGCGGTGTCGGTCTCGTTCGGCCAGTCCGGGGTCATCTTGGCGTCGGACGGGGCGTTGTCCATCGCCGCGTCGTCGACCGTGCAGTGCGAGGAGGCGGTGGCGGTGGCGCCCGCGGTGGTCAGGCCCTGGCCCCAGTTCTCAGCTTCGTAGTACGCGGCTGCGCCCTGGAACATCGACTTGAGGTTCGCGCCAGCTTCCGAGGTCTTCGAACGCTTCACGTAGTTGCTGAATGCCGGAATCGCGATCGCGGCGAGAATGCCGATGATGGCGACAACGATCATCAGCTCGATGAGGGTAAAACCCTCTTTCTTCGAGAGTAGCTTGTTCATTTCTTTAGTTCCCTTTCCCCCGGGCCCAGTGCCCGCTTAACCTTGAGTTGCCCAAAGACACTGCAACTGCCGTGCCGATTGTCTCCAACCCCTCGCCAAAGCGGAAATTATTGACGAATCCGGATTTGGCAGAGCCGGGAAAAGGCTCCCAGCGACAGATTTCGTCACCCGCAGGTGACGGAAATTGTCACTCCCAGCCGCCAATTGCAATGGCACTGTTATAGATGTGGCTTGATTGGGAGTAGATTTCGAGGAAGAAAGTGTCGCCGTCTTCGTCCAGGTCACCCTGAGCCCGCGCTGCAAACCAATGGTCGTCTTCGTCCAGGTTGGTGTTGGCCGGCGCGGTGACGCCGGGAACGCCCGCCACGGTCGCATACTGGAAGCGGATCGGGCCGTCCGGGGCCGCCCCGAGCTGTTGCCACTCGGTGGTCGTGGCCCACCCGACTGGGTCGATGCCGGGAATCGTCGAGGGGTTGTAGGTTCCCCAGTCGTCTCCGTCGACCGCACAATACTGGCCAAACTCGCTTCGGTAGGACTCCTGACGTTGCTTGATCGCACCGAGGAAAGTCGCTGCTTCGGTCACGCGGGCCTTGTAGATGTATGCGGTGAAGCTGGGGATCGCCAGAGTTGCTAACACGCCCATGATGACGACTGCGATCATCAGCTCCGTGATTGTAAACCCTTGGTTCTTCTTCATTCCCATCCTCCGGTGCCCGAGGCGCTGTTGTACATGATGCGCGAGTCCGAATAGACCTCGAGGATGAACGAAGTGCCGTCTCCATTGAGGTCGCCTTCGGCCTGCGCCGCATACCAAAGCGAGTTCCCATCCAGATTGCTGTCGGCCGGGGGCGCCGTTCCTGGCTGTCCCGCGACGGTGGCGTAGCGAAATCGCACGGCGCCGGGTGGGCTGAGCCCGAGCATCTCCCATTCGGCGGAGCTAGGCCACACCACCGCGTTGGCTCCTGGAATGCTGGAGGGCGTATAGGTGCCCCAGTCCGTGCCGCTGACGGCCGCGTAGTTGCCAAAGCGGCTGCGATACGCTTCCTGCCGGGTCTTGATCTCATTGAGGATGGGCACGGCCTCGCTAACGCGGCCCCTGTAGACGTAACTCTTGAACGTCGGGACGGCGATCGCCGCCATGATGCCGACAATCGCAACGCCGATCAGTAATTCAATCGTGGTGAAGCCAGCGCTTCGCAGGTGACGTGACAAGGAACATCCTCCAGATCTCACTATATCAATCGCCGGTCACATCGCCCACTTCGGGCGATATGTGTTTTGCCAAACGATAGCGGAACTGCCGAAAGCTCATCCCGAGCAGCTCTGCAGCCTTTGTGCGGACGCCCTCGGCCTGATCGAGCGCGCGGAACAGCAACTCCTTTTCGACCTGGGTGAGGTACTCGTCCAGGTCGAAGCGACCCTCGGGGATTTGGGTAAGACTGACAGCCTTCTTCGAGGGATGGGTGTCGCCGAGATCTTCGCGGTTCACGGTGTTGCTCGGGGCCAGCGTGACGCCGCGTTCGACGATGTTTTCGAGCTCGCGCACGTTGCCGGCGTACGGCTGCTGGGCTAGCCAGCGCATCGCTTCAGGCGAAAACTCCAGACGTCGGCCCTGCAACGCCGAGTGCTTTTGGAGGAAGTACTCGGCGAGCACCGGGATATCCTCGGGCCGATCTCGGAGCGGTGGTGCCTCGATTCGGATCACGTTCAAGCGATAGAAGAGGTCTTCGCGGAATGTGCCCGCTTCGACTTCGGATTCGACGTCGCGGTTGGTCGCGGCGACCACCCGAACGTCCACGTCGACCTCGGCGGTGCCGCCGACCGGGCGGACCTTGCGGTCCTGCAACACCCGCAGCAGCTTGACCTGCAGCGGCGGTGGCAGCTCACCCACCTCGTCTAGGAAGAGAGTGCCGCCGTGGGCAGCCTGGAACAGGCCTTCCCTCGCCGCGGTAGCACCCGTGAAAGCGCCCTTGACGTGTCCGAAGAGCTCGCTCTCGATGAGGTTCTCCGGGATCGCGCCACAGTTCAGCACCACGAAGGGCCGCTCGGCGCGAGGGCTTTGAAAGTGCAGCGCGCGGGCGACCATCTCCTTGCCCGTGCCGCTTTCGCCTGTGATCAGAACACTCGAGGTGGCGTTCGCAACCCGCTTGATGAGGTCACGAAGCCGGTCCATCGCAGCGCTCTTGCCGATGAGCTGCCCCTGCGTCCACCGCGCTTTGACCTCGGCACGGAGCGTCTGATTTTCAGCTACGATCGCGCGCTTCTCGAGGGCTTTTTCGAGTGTTGCAAGCAGCTCGTGATTTCTGAATGGCTTTTGGACGTAGTCGTACGCTCCCTTGCGCATGGCTTCGACAGCCTGCTCCGTGGTCGCGAACGCCGTGACCATCAAGGTTTGGGTGTCGACCGAGCGCGCTCGAACAGCGTCTAGCACCTCCATGCCGGTGCCGTCCGGCATCACGAGGTCGGTGATGACGACGTCGTAGGGATCGGCACTGCCGAGCTGCTCGCGTGCTGCGTGTACACCATCCACCACGTCGACGCGATACCCTTCGCGCCGCAACAAAATCTGCAACATCTCGCGCAGACTGGCTTCGTCGTCACAGACAAGAATGCGTGCGGACACGTCCCCTAAACCCCCGCCTACATCCTACGTCAAAAGGCGTGTGCGGCCACGAGACTTGCAGCCGTCCCCGCGCCATTGCCTAGCTGAAACCAGTACGGCGTCCGCCGCCGCCGCTCGGCGGTCGAACGCAAAGCCCGTGTAGGCTGCTGTACTCTACGTAGTAGACCGTGCCGTGCTCCCGGGAGGTGGCTTCGCAAAACGCGGTGTCGCGACGGAGTGCCGTGACCTCTGATACCTCCATCGCCTGACCTGGCTTGCCGATGTACACGGACAAGCTGTAGTCGTCTCCGACGGTGTACTTGCTCCCGTCGCGCTCCACCCCAGTTGCTGCGTCGAGCATGGCCTCGAACGTAGGTCGTTCCATGCGCCGCAGCTTTGATGCGAGTGGGCGGCTGGTCAAGCGTTGGGGTTCGGGGTAGGGCGCTAGCGTGGCGAGCGACGAAGAGGAGCTCTGGCAAAGCGAGGTCCTGGTGAGTGATTCGATCGGCCGCCTGATCGAGTTCTGGGGGTTCAAGCGCAATATGGGGCGGCTTTGGGCGATCCTGTATCTGTCCGACCGGCCGCTCAGCGCGCCAGAAATTCAAGACCGTCTTCAGCTCAGCAGCGGTGCGATTTCGATGACGCTCAACGAGCTGACGCGCTGGGGAGTGGTCAAGAAGGTTTGGCTCCAAGGCGAGCGCCGCGATCACTACGCGGCGGAAGGCAATTTCTGGAAAATGATCTCTCGCGTTTTCAACGAGAGGGAACGGGTCGAGGTTCTCGATGCGATCGATATCATGGAAGACGCGATCGGGTTCTTGAAGGACAAGGCCAAGGAGCCGGAAGAGCGGGCGAGGGCGCAGTTCCAAGAGGAACGAATCCGCGAGCTCCTGGACCTCGCGCGTCTCGGCAGGCAGCTACTCGACGCCCTGATCAAGGACGCGAAAGTCGATGGTAGCCCATTGATGAAGGTGCTCCTCGGCGGGGCCGACAAGCGTTGAAGGACGGAGTGCCGGTCGCGTCACCCGGGCGCTACGCCTGCGCGACGAACTCGTGCCGTGGCTCGCGCGGGTGTTGGAGTGCGCGGGCTAAGAAAGCGAGTTGCTCGCGCCAGCATCGGCGCGCTTGACGTCGCCATACGAGTGCATGAAACGCGTGGAGCTCGCCCTCGTAGTAACGCGCTTCGCACTCGACGCCCATCGCTCGGAGCGCGCGGTCGAGGCGGCGCGTGTCGTCGAGTAACGGGTCGCGCGTCCCGATGGGAACGAAGAAACCGGGGAGAGGGCGATCGGGTCGTTCGCGGCGCTCGAAAACGTGAAGCGGGTCTGCCAGATCGAGCTCGCCGGGAGCAGGGTCGTGAAGAGTGCCGAGGTACGCTTCGTTGATGCCCTCGAGGATGTCGTTCACCCATCGAGGCAGCTTGCGTTTGCGGCTCAGGCGGGCGGGGTTGGTGACCTGAAGCGGAGCGCACGCCGGGACCACGGCCGTTGGCACGAGGCCGGTAGCAAAGGCGCGCTGCGCAAACGGCTCGGGCCGCCGGTAGCAGCAACAGATTGCG
>QMMB01000258.1 GCA_003647035.1 Deltaproteobacteria bacterium
ATCATGTGCGCGACCACCTCCTGCACCATCAGCGAGGCGCCGGTGAGGTTGATCGCGATGACCAGGTCCCAGTCCTCTCTCGACATGCGCCGGATTTCGCCAGTCCTGCGGCTCTTGCCGACCCATAGCCCGTCGCGGATGATCCCGGCGTTGTTGATCAGGCTGTTGAGCCCGCCCATTTGCTCCGCTGTCCACGGTACGAAGCTCGCGATGTCGTCCTGGTCGGCAACGTTGAGCTTTCGCCTGTGAATGCCGTCGGGGAGGGCGGCGAGGCCCTCCTCGTTGACGTCGCCCACGGCGACCTGAGCGCCGGCGGCGAGAAGCTGTTTGGCGAAGTGCTCTCCGAGTCCGGAAGCGCCGCCCGTGATGATGACTTTGAGTCGATCGAGCTCCATAGGGGGGCTTCCTACCCGGTCAGGTGGGCGCAGCGCAAGCCGGTGGCAACTAGAACGTGCCGCCAAACGAAATGCCAGCGCCTTGCCTCGAAACCGACGGGGCGACGCCCCACTGAAACTCGTGTCCCGGCATCGGCTTTTTTCGCGCCTTGTAGTCCTGCCACGCCTCCTCGGTCGGGGTATCGCGAAACGATGCCGCAAACGTGGCCGTGCCGATCGCAAAGAACAAGCCGCCGATGACGTAGCCCGAAACGCGGTCGGCTCCAGTCATGCTGTCGGGAATGGGCGTGAACGCGAGGACCAGGACGCCGGCTAGGGCATGGGTAAGGCCGCCCCAGCGCACCAACAGGCGTTCGCCCTGACGGATTTCTTGGGAGGCTTGTAGCTCGCCTTCGAAGTGGGCTAGCTCGACTTCGGTGATGCCGTCGTGGCGCGCTTGTTCCCATCGGGCGAACCGACGCTTCTCATGTGGGATGCGGGTCGCGGCGAAGATCCCGAGGGTGAGATCCGCCATCCCGAGCGTCATGAACATCACGCCGAGGCCGCGCGAGTACTGGCTCCCGGGATCGTTTTCGATGAGGCGCCAAGCACCGAGGCCGAGCAATGTCGTGCCTCCCATGATGCCCGCGGCAGCGCCGAACTTCTCCTCCCTGATCGTCTCCTGCATGGCCCGCTCCAGCAGCCCGTCCAAGAGCTCTGCGTTGTAGGCAACCGCATCAGGGCCGAGGAGTTGGGGCTCCTCGGTGATCACCTCAGCCGCCACTGGAGCATCGCCCTCGGCAGTCTCTGACGGCTCATGGATGGCGTCCTGCGCGCTGGCCGGGGTCGCGGGCACGCCTGCCCAAAGCAGCGTGAGTGTCAAAAGCCGGGTGGAGGTGGGTCGCATGGGCGTCGGCGGTGGATAGCAGCGTCGATCTTCGGTGGCCAATCAGCGCCCGTTGCGACCTTTTGTGAACTTCTGGTGGGCCCTCGCCATCGAGTCGTAGAAGCGTTGCGGCGACGTGCGCTTGAGGCGCCACGCCACCCGGCCGTCCCGCATCGGTTGCACGTACAGCTTCCCGTCCCGCACCGCGTCGATGGCGCCCTTGGCGACCTCCGGGGCTTGTACCTTGGACCGTTCCATCCACCGGATAATTTGGGCGTCCTCTTTGTCCGTGCTGGCGCCTCGCCCCGCTTCGACGATGTTCGTGCGGAAGAAAGTCGGGCAAAGCACCGCGACGCGAATGCCTTCGGGTTTGTATTCGGCGAATAGCGTCTCGCTGAGCGACACGACCCCTGCCTTCGTGACGTTGTAGGCAGACATGGCGGGCGGAGCCAGGAGGCCCGCCGCCGACGCCACATTCAGAATGTAGCCACGCCCTTGCGCTTTCATTTTCGGAATAGCCGCCTGACAACCGTAGATCACACCCCAAAGATTGATGTCGACCGCCCAGCGCCAATCTTCGATCGAGATCTGCTCGAAGGGTCCGCCCACCGCGACGCCGGCGTTGTTGGCGATGAAATCGATGCCGCCGAGCCGCTTCTCGGTTTCATCGATGAGGTCGAACACCGCCTCGCGGTCCGTGACGTCGCATTGCACGGCCTCCGCCGTCGCGCCCTGCTGGCGGACTAGCTCGGCGGTTTCTTCGGCTGCCGCCACGTTGATGTCGGAGACGACGAGGGAAGCGCTGCGTTTGGCGAGGTCGAGAGCCAACGCGCGGCCGAGGCCGCTACCGGCTCCCGTGACGACCGCTCGTAGTGGTTGGGGGAACGACATGGCGGGAGAGAAGCCCCGATCGAGGGATCCGTCAAGGTGCTTGCAAGAAGGCACACCGATGTTGGAAGGTCCTCTTCTATGACCGACACACGAAAGCAGAGCTTCTGGGGCTGGGGCTGGGAAGACAAGTTTCCCGACGCGGCGACGCGGAAGGCCACGGGTCAGCACGCGCAGATGATGGTGGGCTTTGCGCCCGAGCGCTGCGACGAACCTCCGTCGCTCGAATCGATCGAGCTCCGCGCGGCTCGGACGAGGGTGCCGTCGGTCCTCGCGGGCTTCGTGACCGACCAGAAGGAAGCTCGGGTGCGGCACACGTATGGCAAGAGCTATCGCGACATCCTTCGGGGCTTTCGGGGCGACTTTTCTCCGGCTCCCGACCTCGTCGCAACACCACGAAACGAAGACGATATCGCTGCGGTGCTCGACTGGGCGAGCGATGGGGGGGTCGCGGTCATCCCGTTCGGTGGCGGAACGAGCGTGGTCGGTGGCGTCGAGGGCGATGTCGACGATCGATACGGCGCGGTGCTGAGCCTGGACCTCGCGCACCTCGATCGCGTGGTCGAGGTCGAGCGAAGCTCCCTGTCGGCGCGGATTCAAGCGGGCGCGACCGGGCCCGGATTGGAACGCCAGCTGGCGGAGCACGGGCTCACCCTGCGCCACTTCCCGCAGTCCTTCGAGTTCTCGACCCTCGGAGGTTGGGTGGCCACGCGCGCCGGTGGACACTTCGCCACCGTGTACACGCACATCGACGACCTCGTGCAGTCCACGCGCGCCATCACGCCCAAAGGCGTGTGGGAGTCACGGCGACTTCCGGGCTCTGGCGCTGGGCCGAGCCCCGATCGGCTCATGGTGGGCTCCGAGGGCATCTTTGGCGTCATCACCGAGGCTTGGATGCGAGTGCGGCCGCGGCCGGTGTTTCGCGCCAGCGCGACGGCGCACTTCGGGGACTACGGTCGCGCGGTGGAGGCGGTGAGGGTGCTCTCGCAAGCCGGTCTCTATCCCAGCAATTGCCGGCTGCTCGACAAGCGGGAGGCTGCCCTCAACGCCGTCACGATGGACGGGGCCCATGTGCTCGTGGTCGCCTTCGAGTCTGCAGACCACCCGGTTCGGGCTTGGATGGAGCGCGCGCTCGAGCTCGTAGCCGACCATGGGGGCACCTGTCCCAAAGGGGCGGTGTACCGCGAGGACGGGGAGCGCAGTGGAGGTGACGACGGCGCGGGAGCCTGGCGGGACGCTTTCATCGACGCGCCCTATCTGTTGAACATCATGGCCAGCATGGGGGTCGTCGTGGACACCTTCGAGACCGCATGCACTTGGGACAACTTCGAGCGCTTGCATGCCGGTGTCATTCGTGAGGTTCGCCAAGCGATGCACGACGCGTGCGGCGCGGGCTTCATCAGTTGCCGCTTCACGCACGTGTATCCCGATGGACCGGCGCCGTACTTCACCTTCATTGCGCCCGGGCGGTACGGCGCAGAGCTCGATCAGTGGATGACGATCAAGAAAGCCGCCTCGGACGCCGTCATCGCGCACGGTGGCACCATCACCCATCACCACGCCGTCGGGCGCGTGCACCGGCCGTGGTACGAGCAGCAACGGCCGGCGTTGTTCGGAGACGCATTGCGCGCCGTGAAGGGCGCGCTCGATCCGGGTGGAGTGATGAATCCGGGCGTGCTGATCCAACCCTAGTCCGCGCACCCGTCTTAAACGAAAAAGGCGCCCCGTAGGGCGCCCCTCCTGTTTATGCAACCGAGCGGTGGCTACTTCTTCTTGCCGTTGCCGTTGCCGTTGCCGTTGCTGCCACTGGTCCCGTTTTCATCGTCGACACACACGCCGCCTTCTGGGCACGATTCGTCCGCCTCGCCGTTGGGCCCACCGTGGCCTTGGCTCGGATTGCTCGAGTCGACGCCGTCCGCGTTGTTGCCGTGACCATTGTTGTCGTGACCGTTTCCGTTGCCGGAGCTGCCACTGTCGCCGCCACCGGAGCTGTCGCTGTCACCGCTGTCGCCGCCGCTATCGTTCGATTCGTTTTCCCAATCACCGGCTTCGGCCGCGGTTCCGCGCACCATATTGCCGAGATCATCGGAGAGGATGTACGACGCAAATGGGCTCGCGTCGGCCTCTACAAGCCCCCACAGGCTCACAGTCGCCACCAGCACGACCCCTAAAGTCCAACGTTTTGAATCCATTTCACATGCCCCTTTCATATTCTAGTATAGGAATAAATTTACAGTCCTCAAGTGGGGTATGTTACCAACTGTGCACTTTATCGCGGATTGCTCGCGGCGATGATGTCCGGGAACAGGTCTCCGTCGATATTTCCGGTCGCGATCACGTACCAGGACCTCGGCCCGTCGTCTTGAAGGATCCGGTAGTTGTATGTGTGCCCCTGAATCTCGGTCGGCGATATCTTCGCGCCACGTTCGATGTTGAAGCCGAGCGCGCTGAACGTCCCAGCGTACCTGCCGTGCGTGAGCAGGTACTCGCGCTGAGACGCAGCGATCGCACGGAACGCCATGATCGTCTGGGGCCGCCGCGCGCGGGCTATGTACTTGCCGTACGCGTTGAATCCCAGGCCTCCGAGCACGCTCATAATCAAGACGACGATCATCATGTCCACGAGGGTGTAGCCAGCCTGGCGTCGACGCTTGCTTCGTGCGTGAGCTCTCTTCTTCATTTCAGATCTCCGTGAAGGCTGCCGAACACGGTGACCTCGTTGTCCCAGCGCTGAGCTACGAGTGCCTGGCCGCGATGAATGAATCCGTCGCGGGTTCCCCAACGCGCGGGGGCCGACCTGAACAGCGCTTCGGCTTCCTCCTTGCGGCGCTCTTTGGACAGGAGCTCCCAAGATTCGTCGACGTGCGCGAACAGCGCTGGCGGATAGCTCTCGGACAGCGAAGCCGCGCTCACGAAGCTCGAGAGCTCGGCCGACTCCTGCGGCGTGAGCGACCTCAAGCTTCCCTGGGCTGCGCGATAGTCGCTTACGAGGAATGCGATGCCGGCCAGCGCCACGGCCAACCCGGCCGCGCGGAATAGCCGCTGGATCTTCATCGGATTGGCGAGGGAAGCGGCTTTCGGCGCTTTATCCCGGGGAATTTCCGTTTCGGGAGCCGCCTGCACCTCCGGCTCCTCTGGAGCATCGGGGACGACGCTCAGGATTCCCGTGTTTCGGTCCACGACGTC
>QMMB01000259.1 GCA_003647035.1 Deltaproteobacteria bacterium
CGAAACGATGGCAAGCCCCCAGATGGTGATGTACGAGGAGGAGTTTGCCCAGGTCCAGGCCGTGACCAATCGGCTGGTCCAGGGTGCGCACGCGCGCGTGGTGTTCGTCATCGACAAGAACGGCCAGCTCATCAGCGCATCGGGCGCCACGGGAGATATCGATGCGGCTTCCCTTGCCTCCCTCACAGCGGGTACCATCGCGGCGACGGGAGGCATCGCGCAGCTGCTGCGGGAGCAGGAGTTCGCGACGCAATACCACGAGGGGGTTCGGCAGAACGTTCACATTCAGGTGGTCAGCGGGCGCGTGATTCTCGTCGTCATCTTCGACAATCGGACGAGCCTCGGGTTGGTTCGGTTGCGCGTGAAGCGAGCGACTGAGCACCTGACCCGAATTTTCGAGATGGTGATGGCTAAAGCGCAGGACCCGTTTCGAAATTCGCCGTTCTCAGAAATAACCGATGACGACATCGACAACTTGTTCAATGATTGACTAGGAGAGGCCTGGGGGGATGTCCTTCATCAACTACTTATCGCGCGAAATCAACTGCAAGATCGTCTACTACGGTCCAGGCTTGTGCGGCAAAACGACCAACCTGCAACACATCTACAATCGCACCAACCCGGATGCGAAAGGCAAGATGATCTCGCTCGCTACCGAAACCGAGCGAACGCTGTTCTTCGATTTTCTCCCGCTCGAGATCGGTGAGATTCGCGGCTTCAAGACGCGCTTCCACCTCTACACGGTCCCCGGCCAGGTGTTCTACGACGCTAGCCGTAAATTGATCCTGAAAGGGGTCGATGGGGTCGTCTTCGTGGCGGATTCGCAAATGCTTCGTGCCGAGGCCAACTCCGAGTCGATGGACAACCTCCGCACCAACCTCGCGGAACAGGGCTACAACCTCGACACCATCCCGTACGTCATCCAGTACAACAAGCGGGACATGCCCAACATCTCCCCCGTCGAAGAGCTCCGCCAAATGCTGAACACGGGCAACGTCCCCGAGTACGGCGCCGTAGCCACAACCGGCGAAGGCGTCTTCGAGACACTCAAATCAATAGCCAAGTTAGTCCTGACCGAGCTGAAGCGAGGCGCGGCCCGCTAACCACAGGGCGGCCCCCTCCTCTACACGATGAGGTTGAGGATTTTGTTGGGGACCCATATGGTTTTGCGGATGGTCTTGCCGTCTAGGTGGGTGCCCACGGCTTCGTGGTCGGCGGCTACGGCTTGGGCCTCGGTGGCATTTTTCGCGAGCGTGATTCGGGCCCTGACCTTGCCGTTGATCTGAACGGGGACTTCGACCTCGTCTTGCTCGCACAGGGCCCGATCGTAGGTCGGCCAGGGTTCCGCTTGGATGCTGGGCGCATGGCCGAGCATCTCCCAGACCTCCTCGCCGAGGTGGGGGGCGAACGGGTGGACGAGCTTGGCAAGGACCCCGAGGACTTCGGTCGGCACCTGCTCGAGCTTCATCAAGTCGTTGGTGAGGACCATCATCGCGCTGATGGCGGTGTTGAAACGCATCGCCTCGATGTCCTCGGTGACCTTCCGAGTGGTCTGATGCTGCAAGCGCCTGAGCGCATCGTCCGGGCTTGCGCTCGCATCCGCGCGCAGCGTCACCGCGAACACGCGGTCGAGGAAACGGCGAACGCCGGAGATCGAGCTCGTGTTCCAGGGCTTCGTCGCTTCGAGCGGGCCCATGAACATCTCGTAGATGCGCATCGAGTCGGCGCCGAACTCGGCGACGATGTCATCGGGGTTCACGACGTTTCCCCGCGACTTGCTCATCTTTTGCCCACCCTCTCCGAGGATCATCCCTTGGTGAACGAGCTTCTTGAAAGGCTCCTTGGTGGGGACAGCGCCTTCATCGTAGAGGACCTTGTGCCAGAAGCGAGCGTAGAGAAGGTGCAGGACGGCATGCTCGGCGCCGCCCACGTAGAGGTCGACGGGAAGCCATTGTGCAGCAAGATCGGGGGAACAGAGCGCCCGTGTGTTGTCCGGATCGATAAATCGAAGGTAGTACCAGCAGGAGCCCGCCCACTGGGGCATCGTGTTCGTCTCGCGCGCGAACCACTGGCCGTCCTTCTGGAAGAAACGCCAGTCCTCGGCTCTCGCTAGCACCCCCGCCGGGTCGGTACCCGGCTTGTAGTCGTCGAGTTCGGGGAGTCGAAGTGGAAGCTCGCTCTCCTCGACCGCAATCGGCTCGCTATATCGAATGGTGTAGTCCGCACCTGCACGCGGATCGCCCTCCGTGTCGACTGGGAAGTAGATGGGGATGGGCTCGCCCCAATACCGCTGCCTAGAGAATACCCAGTCGCGGAGCTTGTATTCGACGCGAGAGATCCCCTTGCCGGCCGCCTCGAGATCGGCCGTGACGCGGCTCTTGAACTCGGCCGTCCGGAGGCCGTCGTACTTGCTAGAGTTTACAGCGATGCCCTGCTCGGTCATCGCCACCTTCAAAGGCGCATCGGCCGGTGCCCCCGTCTGGCTGACGACCTCGATGATCGGAATGCCGTGCGTCGTCGCGAACTCGAAATCACGCTCGTCGTGCGCAGGCACCGCCATGATCGCCCCGGTGCCGTAACCCCACAGCACGTAATCGGCGATATAGATCGGAACCTCTGCACCGTTGACGGGATTGATCGCAAGGCCGCCGGTGAACACGCCCGTCTTGTCTTTGTTCGCTTGCCGGTCGCGCTCACTCTTGTTCTTGGCTTGCTCGACGTAAGCCGCTACTTCGTCGCGTCGTTCGTCGGTGGTCAGCACCTGGACCAGGGGATGCTCCGGCGCGAGCACCATGAACGTCGCACCGAACAGCGTGTCGGGACGCGTCGTGAAGACCTCGATGACTGCGTCGTGCCCAACGACGTCAAAATTCACCTCGGCGCCTTCGGATCGGCCGATCCACTCCTGCTGCATGATCCGCGTGCTGTTGGGCCATTCGACCTCTCCGAGGTCTTCGAGGAGCCTGTCGGCGTAGGCGGTGATCTTCAGCACCCACTGCCTCAGCGGCATGCGTTCGACCGGGTGCCCTCCCCGTTCGCTCAAGCCGTTGATGACCTCTTCGTTGGCCAACACGGTTCCAAGCTCCGCGCACCAGTTGACTGCAACCTCACTCTGGTACGCGAGCCCGCGCTTGAATAGTTTGAGAAAAATCCACTGGGTCCACTTCACATACTCGGGAGACGTGGTGTCGATCTCGCGGGCCCAATCGTAACTAAACCCGAGCATCTTGAGCTGACGCTTGAATGTCGAGATGTTGCGCGCGGTCGTGTCGCGTGGATGCGTGCCGGTGACGATCGCGTGCTGCTCGGCGGGAAGGCCAAACGCATCCCAACCCATCGGATGCAACACGTCGAACCCGGCAGCCCGGCGGTATCGCGCCACGATGTCGGTCGCCGTATACCCCTCCGGATGCCCCACATGCAGCCCCGACCCGGACGGATACGGAAACATGTCGAGGATGTACGTCTTCGGCCGATCGGTACCCTCAGGCGTGCGAAACGTGTCGTCCTCGTCCCAGTAGGCCTGCCACTTGGGTTCAATGGTCGCCGGATCGTAGCGCGTCATCGCGCCTGCCATAGCATGCTGGCGACGAGGCCGCGATCTATGGGCAGGTCGTCAACCGAGCGATCCAATCTCGGAGCAGCGCAGTGCCGAACGGGTCGACGGTCGACGTGCCGGTCGACGGCATTCGCAACACGCCATCCAAGACGAACCGTTGCATGAGCCCCGAGCCGTCCGGGTCGCCAGGCGCCACACGAGGCAGCCCCGCCCACTCGGTGAAATATTTCATCGGGTCGCAGATGCCACTGTCTGCGAGCAAGACTTCGTATCGAAGATCGAGCCCATGCTCGGCCGAGTCCGCGTAGGCGCCGGGGCGGTGACAGTGTGCACAGTTCGCGTCGAGGTACGCGCGAGCTTGCTCCTCGAGGGTCCCTTCGCCCTTCGGCGGATTCGCCATCCGGGGCTCGGCATCCGGGTTGATCTCTTCGTCTGTGCCAAGCGCAAAGAGGCCGATCTCCGCCATCGCGACGAGTTGGTTGGCTACCACGCCATCGTAGTCGCGCTCGCGGTTCAGCTGACCCGTCTTGGGGCCGAGCACATCGTCGATTTCGCTACCGTGGCAAGTTACGCAATCGTCGTACTCCGGAAATCCATACTCGATGACCTCGGAACCGCTGCCACGTTCGATCGTGTACTCGACGACCTTGCGTTTCTCGAGCAACGCGGCGTCCGTCCCTTCGTCGTTCCACTCATAGGTCGAGTACTCCCAGGCCCCGTTGCGGCGAACCATGAAGCGCGTCTCCACTGCACGACGGCTCTCCGGGTCGCCCTTTCGAAACTCGAAGCCGAACACCTTGATCAGAACAGTCCCGTCCGGAAACGCCCACGAGTCGTCCGCTCGAATCGTGATCTGCTCCGGGCTCGGCACGACCAGGAATCGCGGCTTGAAGGCGCCGTCGGTCCACAGCGGTGCGTTGACCTCGTACGGGATCAGATCCGGGCCGGGCTCGAGCGTCTTGAGATCGGTGAAACACTCGGTGTCGGAGAGGCGCGCGGGCATGCCCTCCGCTATGTCGGGCAGACAGGTCTGTACTTCGGGGCGTGGATCGAGCGCAGGGCCAGACCGAGACGAACCGTCGTTGCCGCAGCTCGCCAATAGGACCGCCACGAGACACCCCCCTGCGCCCGTACACCGCATGTGTCCTGTGTAGCGGAATCGGTCCCACCTTCCAAACCGCACGACGCGCTTAATTTGCGGGTGCGGTGTCCTCGATCTCTCTCCAGCGGAAAGGCGAGAGCAGGTGTGCCCAGTAGCCCCTGGGAAAGTCGGGTAAAGCCTCGATGCCGATCTCGGTCGGCGGCTCCCGATCGCTGGGCGAGAACCGAGACCGGAACACCATATCCCACCAGATGATATTCGCCCCGTAGTTCGTGTTGGCCTCTTCGATGTGCTTTGAGTGATGCCAACGGTGAAGCTCCGCCATGCTGAAGAACCAGTTCAGGGGCCCCAGGCGGATGTCCACGTTGCAGTGCTGGAACATGCCGTGGACGGCCGTGAAAAGAGTATGCAGCGCGATGACTCGCGCGTCCGCACCCAGCAGAACCAGGGGCGTCACCCCTAAGACTTGTTGCGCGAACAAGTCGATCGGATGGAAGCGCCCGGCGTTGAGCCAGTAGAGCCTGGGCGCGCTGTGGTGCACCGCATGGAACCGCCACAGAAACGCGTTCTCATGCATCAATCGGTGAATCCAATACGTCCCGAACTCTCCGATGACGAGCGCCAGCAACAGTTGCGCCAGCAGCGGCCAATGCAC
>QMMB01000260.1 GCA_003647035.1 Deltaproteobacteria bacterium
GGCCGTGCGTGCCGGCATGAGCCCATACTTCACGAAGTACGGATACTCGCACCGCTTCCATAACCTGTTCACACACGCCGAATCGGAGGCGCGCCAGGCAAAGCGCGGGATTTGGAACACCGACGCCCAAGGCTACGGCGACTACGACGAACGGAAGGCCTGGTGGAACGCACGGGCCGATTTCATTCGCGCGTTTGAGCATGAGGCGAACCGTCGAGCCGACTACATTCAGCTGACGCACTGGGACGCGCCCGACGAGCTCGAAGACAAGCTTGGTCAAGAGGTGACGGTTCTATCGACCGTCGACAGGATCCAGCACTTCAAGGGACTGGTGCGCGTCTTGTTGGCGAGGCAGCGCGGAAGCGGGTTCCCTGTCATCTTCTTCGACGAGGAGGTCTTTCGGGAGAGCGGGATCGATCGCTACAGGCGTGAGCCCATAACCGTCCGAGGCACCGTGGAACGTTACGAAAAGGGCACCTATCGAACGCTGCAAGTCGTCGTCAGGGAACCCGCGCAGGTCTTGCTCGCCAAGCTGCCGTGGCCAACGGACGCGAACCAAGCCGCCGAATAGTCGACAGAACGAAACCGCGCGAGGCGCTGTCCGATAACCCGCGAAACCACAGCGACGGGAGGTCGAGATGGCAGGTGTTTGGAGTTGGGCGCGCGGGTGCGCGTGCGCTTTGGCGTTCATGGGGTGCGGGCGGGAGGCGATTGTCGAGGCGGGCGCGTGCGAGGACCTCGCCCCTGGCGACCTGGTCATTACAGAAGTGCACGCGAATCCGGATGGGAGTGACGGCGACGGCGAATACATCGAGCTCTTCAACGCGACGGGGGCCTCGCTCAATCTCGATGGTCTCACGCTCGCCACGAGCCGGGCCGACGGGGCGAGCCCGAAGTCGCATCGGTTGGTTGGCGTCTCGGTGGACGGACAAGGCTACTTCGTCGTGGGGAACGCACCGGTCGGGTCGATACCGGCCCACCTCGGCTATAGTTACGGTGGGGCGCTCGGAAACCTGCGCAACTCCGATGCTGTGCTGTCGGTTCGCTGTGGCGACATGCTCATCGACCAGGTGCGCTACGAGCGGACAGTGGACGGCCGCGCGCTCGAGCTCGATGGGCGGTTGGTTCCAGATCATGAGCTCAACGACGACGCCAACAACTGGTGCGCGACTCCCGAGGGAGTCGACGAATTTTCGACTGGGAATTTCGGAACACCGGGAGCGTCGAACAGTCCCTGTGAGGTCGTGCGGGTGGAGGGTTTATGCCTCGAAGGGGGGTCTGGCCGCGCGATCCGCACACCCGGGCCGGGTGGAGTGCGGATCACCGAATGGATGGCCAATCCGGAAGGAGCGGACGCTGACTTCGAGTGGCTCGAGGCCTGGTTCGACGCAGAGGCCGACCTCAATGGGTTTCAGCTTGGGCCGGCGCCCGACGCGTTGAAGGCGGTCATCGACCAGGAAGAGTGTTTTCCGGTCGGCGCGGGGGCACGGGTCGTCTTCGGGGCGAGCCCGGCGGCGGCTCCCCGCGTCGACGCGGAGTTGCGATTCAGCCTGGGCAATTCGGGGCCACGAGCCATCATCGCCGGAGTCGATGGTGTCGTGCTCGACCGCGTGGACTACGACGGCACGGTCGAGGGAGTCGCCTGGCAGGTCGACCCGAACGATGAGGTCTGCTTGGCGTTGCCGGAGGACGAATACCTCGAGGGGAACTTCGGAACGCCGGGTGACGCAAACCCGGGCTGTCCCCCAGTCTTGGGCCCCGGCATGTGCTTCGACGAAGGCACGCCGCGCGACATCGTCAGTCCGGGTGGCGGCGATGCCACGATTGCCGAGTGGATGGCGAACCCGTCGGCCGTCGGAAACCGCGAAGGTGAATGGGTGGAGGTTCGCTTCGACGCGGCCGTCGATTTGAACGGCCTCGTGCTGTCGGATCTCACGTCCAGCACGACTACGGTGGCGGGTGAAGACTGCCTTCGGATCAAGGCAGGCACTCACGTCGTCTTCGCGCGAAACGCGAATCCTGAAGAGAACGGGGGGATCGAGGGCGTCGACGCGGAGTTGTCCCTTTCGCTGAACAACAGCGACGAGACGATCACCCTGAGCATCGACGGCCAAGTTCTCGACTCAGTGACATACGCTCGTTCGAAGGCCGGCGTGGCAACTCAAGTCGACGCGACCGGCAACGTCTGCGATGCGGTGCGCACTTACGGCGACGGTGACTTCGGGACACCTGGCTCCGCGAACCCCTGGTGTTTCTGAAACGCGCGTTTGCCTTCGCGTCTCTGATCACACTGGCGCCGTGCACGGCGTCTGCGGTCCAGTACGAGATTTTCATCGAGGTCGAAACCGAGGAAGACCTCTACGACCTCTTGGCGACGGAGCAGATCTCCGAGTCGTCGTTCAACGCGCTGCTGCTTCTCTATCAAACCCGCGTCGAGCTGAATCGGGCCAACCGGCAGCGGCTGTATCTGCTTCCAAACCTCGACTACGGGCATGTCGATCGAATCCTCGCGTACCGTACGGAGGCGGGGGCGATTCACGAGCTGGGCGATCTCGTCGCCGCGGGGGTGCTCGAGGCCGAGATGGTGGAAACTCTCCGCGCATTCGTGATCGTCCGGCCTCCGAACGCGCCGAAGTCGCAAACGAAGGGATTCATGCGGGTCCAGGGGCGCTGGAGCGGTCGATACGACCGGCTGCCCCCGGCCTCGGCGCTGCAAGCGCGCGTCAAGACACTTCGCAACCTGGACATCGGGGGCGCCGCCGCTCTCACCCGGAACGGGCTGCACCGCGTTCGATGGGACGCGAACCGCGCGGCGTTCAGCGCAGAGCCCGAGGGTGTTCGTTTCGAGCTACCGAAGCTCTATGTCGAGTGGGAGGACGACAAGTGGGAGATCATCGGTGGGACGTATCGCGTCGGCTTCGGGCAGCGCTTGACGTTCGACGTGACGGACCAGATCACCCCCAACGGATTCTTTGGAGACTACGAGCTTCGTCGAAGCAACGAGCTGGGACTGCGATGCCGGCGCTCCGCGGGAGAGCTACCGGCGTCGCCATGTCCGACCGACCGCGTCACGCGGGTCACGCCCGACTACGCTTGGACGAATCGATTGACGGGTGTCGCAGTCGGATTGAAGGACCTCCCGGTCGGCCGAGGGTGGCTTCAGGCCTACGCATGGGGGTCGTATCAGGCGCATCGCATCCCGCAGATCGAAATCGTCGACACGAGCACCTGCAGTGATCCGAGGCGGGATGAGGATCCGGGGTGTCGAGCGCCTCCTGTGTACGTGCGAGCCCGCGATCCAACCGCACCGGCCAGCACGGCCACGTTTGCAACACTACCGGCGATGTATGCGGAGGCGCTCGCAGGTGCGAATGCGAGCTACTTCTGGCATGACCGGGCCCACATCGGCGCCACCGGGTACGGCTCGATGCCTCGATGGCTGGTTCGAGGACCCGAGCTCGGGTTCCAGGAGTTTTCCCGTAAACCGTTTACTGGGCCCTTCGGAGCGGTCGGCGTAGACGCCGCGTTCGGATTCGGCGCGCAGGACTTCTTCGCCGAAGTCGCACGGAGCTTCGATGCACAGGTCGGTGGCGGAGGCGGTTACGGAGCGGTGGTCCGGAGCGTGACGACGGTTGGGTCTACCGAGCTCGACATGTCCGTGCGCTACTACGGGTCGAAGTACGCCAACCCGTATGCGCGGCCTGTCTCGGCGCCCGACGAGCTCGATGGGCTTCGCGCGAGGGACGAGGCCGGGCTTCGCCTTCGTCTAGCGACTCAGCCCGGGCCCCGCATCCGCCTGCGTACGATAGCCGACGGATGGCGCCAGCTCTCCTCAGGCGCGCTCCACGGCCTGCTTTTCGCCCGTGCGGACTTGCAGATCGCCCCGTCATGGGCCTGGGCGCTGTGGACCGAGTATCGCAACGCTGGATCGCAGCGTGCTCTGCTGGCGACGCGGATCGCCTATGAGCCGGTCCGCCAGCTCACGCTATCGGGCCAGTTTCAGCACCGCTGGGTCGCTACGCGCCTCAGAGGCGTGGACGTCCAGCAAGATATCGCTGCGATCCTGAGCATGACCGCACGGCCCCTCGACATTCTCCGCTTTCGACTCCGCGTCCGCTACGACTTCGAGGACATCTGGGACAATCATCGGCGTCCGCATACGCTATGGGGGTACCTCGACGCAGCACTGACTGTTCGTGAGCGCGATATGGTGCGCGTGCGCTACGACGTTCGTGCGTTCCTCGACCGCCGTGAATCGACACTCAGGCGCGTGCCCAACCCCGAACACTGGCTGTGGCTCGAATACGTCTTCCGGTACTGAACGCAAACGGCTACTCTCTCTCGCGTGGGAAATTTCGCCGAGAAGCTAGAGGTGGCGCGGGTGCTGTATCGGGCAGGCATCTTCAAACCGATTCGGCCTGACAAGACCGTTCGCATCATTCGGGCCGCCAAGGGTTGGGGACGATCCCCGGCGATGGGCTTCATCGCGCTGGCCATCCGTCAGCCCGACACCGTCGCCGTCATCGACGATGAAGGCTCCGCCACATTTGACGAGGTGAATCGGCGCTCGAATGCATTGGCGCGGGGGCTTCGTGAAGCGGGCGTGGCCCCCGGTGATGTGGTCGGGGTCATGTGCCGCAATCATCGTCAGTTCATCGACACCATCCTCGCGTGCAGCAAGGTCGGCGCGAACACCGTCTTGCTGAACACGATGTTCGCAGCGCCGCAACTCACCGAGGTAGGCCGCCGCGAGAACGTCAGCGCCCTACTCTACGACGAGGACTTCACGAATCTGCTGGAAGGCCTGAAAGAGATGCCACGTTTCGTGGCGCATGGCTCGGGCGACGACCCGAGCATCGAGGACCTGATCTCCAGCCACGCCGACGACAACGTCGAACCGCCTAACATCGAGTCGCGTTTCACGATGCTTACATCCGGAACCACAGGAACGCCGAAGGGCGCCAAACGAGGCTCTCCTAAGGGCATGTTGCCGATCGCGTCGATGCTGTCGCGACTTCCACTGCGCGCGGGCGAGCGCATGATGGTCGCGGCGCCGCTCTTTCACTCTTGGGGCCTCGGACAGTTTCAGCTGGGGCTCATCCTGGGTACGACCTACGTGCTCACCCGGCGGTTCGATCCTGAAGCGACCTTACGCATGATTGCCGAGCACCAGTGCACCTCGCTCGCGGTCGTTCCGATCATGATGCAGCGCAAGCTCGCATTGCCGGATGAGGTGAAGAGGAAGTACGACCTCAGCTCACTTCGCGTCACGGCGGCGA
>QMMB01000261.1 GCA_003647035.1 Deltaproteobacteria bacterium
TCGTCGCAGAGAAGGCGCGCGTTCCGGTCGAGCGGCTGTTAGTGACCGATTCGCAGAAGCCCCTCGAGCTCGAGCAGCACCTTGCGGAGCATGTCGTCGGTCACCTTGACGTCATGACCCGGGTCTCTGATGCGCTTCGTAAAGGAGCTGCCGGGTTCCACGGGCAGCGACCGCTTGCCACGTTCTTGTTCCTTGGCCCGACGGGCGTTGGAAAGACCGAAACCGCACGCGCCCTGAACGAGCTGTTCTTCATGGGGTGCCCGATGACTCGTGTCGACATGAGCGAGCTCAGCGAGTCTCACGCTGTGGCCAAGTTGATCGGTGCTCCTCCTGGCTACATCGGCCACGAGACTGGCGGTATGCTCACCGAGGCGATACGCCATAGGCCCTACCAGCTCGTCTTGCTAGACGAGATCGAAAAGGCCCACATGAACGTGCTCCAGTCGTTGCTCCCGCTCCTCGAAGATGGCCGCCTGACGGACGGCAAGGGCCGAACGGTCGATTGCACACACACGATTGTCGTCATGACCTCTAACCTCGGGGCGGAGCACTCTCAGCGCGGTTCGGGGTCGATTGGTTTTCGCGGCGCCTCGGGGGGATCGGACGAGGGCTTTTCGGCAGCCATGGAAGCTGCGCGTCGCGCGCTTCCGCCCGAGCTTTGGAACCGCATCGACGAGCCGTTGTTCTTCGGCCCACTCAGCCGTGACGAGGTCCGTGAAATCGCCGGCCGGATGGTTGCGGGTGTAGTGCGGCAGCTGCGCGAGCGGCAGGGAGTCGAGCTCAGCGTCGACGCCAGCGCCATCGATACGCTCCTCACGCTTGGCGGATACGATGCAGAGCTCGGCGCACGCCCGATGCGTCGCGCGATCGGGCGCATGGTCGAGGCCCCGCTGGCGGCTGCGATTCTTGGCGGCGACTTCCAACGAGGGGATCGCATCCTCGCAGTGGGCGATGCAGACGGCGTTCGCTTCGAGCCGCTCGAAGGGTCGGTCGAAGCCGCCGAGTGACGTCCGGGTCTACTCCCTCGTCGCGCCAACGATCTTCGATGCCTTCACCCGCGACAAGCCCGCGGCCCGCGCGCATTTGACGATGACGGGAACGACGGCATCGTAGGCCGGGAGCGCATCGCGGCCAACGCGCCGGAGCGCGTGTCGGTGGTTCACCACGGCTTCGGTGTCACCGCGTGCGATCGGGCCCGTGAGGGCGCCGGGCACACCTCGACTCTGGCCGTTCCCGCCCACGCTTTTCAGCAGGCCGCCTCTCGCCCGCTCGGCAGCGCGCTTCTCGAATCCGAGTCGTTCGAGCACGCCGACCGATACGAATGCCAGCGCTGCAGCGCCATTTGCGACGAGCGCGGCGGCGGCATGGTAGCTCGCGTCGCCGGTCTGCGCGACGACGATGCGCGCGTCGCACGCGAGCGCGAGGCGCCTGCTCGTCGCGACTGCGCGCCGGGAGCCGCCCACGGTAAAGGTGGTGCCTCGAAGACTGGGGTTGCTGCGCTTGCTCGGGAACGAAACCAGGGGGTGCATGACGCCCACCGCGGCACCACGCCTCTCACAAGACGCGAGCTCCCCGGTTCCTCTGGCGCCAGCGCAGTGCAGCACCGTTGCACTGGGACTCAGGTCCCGGGCCACCCTTTCGGCGACCGTTTCGATCGCCCCGTCCGGTACCGCGAGGATGACTGCATCGGCGCGCTGCACACTCGAAGGCTTCCAGCGACGACCGGCCGCAATCACGGCGTGCTGCTCGTGCGACCTGAGGGAACGATGAAGCGCCCGTCCGACCCGTCCGCGCCCGATGATGAGGATGTTCATCCCTGGCCTTGGTATAGCCCCTGCGATCGGATGTGCTCGATGACGGAGTCCGGCACGAGGCCGGTCAGGTCGCGTGCGTTTGCGAGCCCTGAGCGAAGCTCGGTCGAGTTGATATTGGGAATCGAGATGGGGCAACCCTCCGGCAGCGCAGAGCCCTGTCGACCCACCACGAGTGGGGGCGCGAGCTTCACGACGTCGTCCCATCGGTGCCATCGATCGGTCGTCGGCAGGACGTCGGCACCGATGAGGAGCCGGAACGCTGTGTCGGAATGCTCGCTCACGAGGGTGCGGAGGGTATGTAGCGTCCTGCTGGTGCCTCCAAGGCGCTGCTCGATGTCGGAGATCTCGACGGCTTGAAAAATGGAGAATGCGAGCTGGCACATCGACATGCGCTGTTCGAACGCCGCGCAGTGCTCCTTGTCGAATGCATGCTTCCAGGTTGGGACGACCCAGACAGTATCGACCTCGGTAGCCGAAAGCGTCCATGCGACGGATAGCACGTGCCCCAAATGGGGCGGGTCGAAGCTTCCTCCATAGATTGCGACCCGGCGTGCCGTCATGGCGCCACCATCACCTTGGCGCCGCGACCTTGGATGGGCTCGCTCCACGAGACCTCTCCGCTGAGGTCGATCGCCTGCAACACGACCCCGCCTCTTTCCGATCGGTCGTCGAGAAGGCCCACGTGCCCGGCATCGAGAGGTCCTGGACTGAAGAAGCACCGTGGCCCAAAACGTTTGAACATCAGCGTCGTCGCATCGCCGTAGACCACGACGTTGGAGTTGATGACGTCCTCTTCGCCAACGGTGGCTTTGTTCCGCACGATGAGGACGATGCGATCGTCGAGCATTTCCATCGCACGCCGCGGCGCGGGCGGCGCGAGCCCCAGTTTAGCGAGGTAGCGCGCACCCCGGAGCATTCGAAGAACCTCTTCGATGTCTTCCGCGGAGCCTGTGGCCGCTACCTCGGCGACTCGACGCTCGATCGTCTGGGCGTCCTCCCCGGACTCGTGCGCGGCGACGAAGTCCCGAAGTGCCTCGTCTTCGCCGAGATAGATGACCGCGTCGACCTCCAGGTCGCACACGAGCAGCTTGGCGGCCTGCTCGAGAGCGCCCGCGTCCGTTTTTGCAGGACCGATGAAACCCAACCGCATCGTTCTAGGGATCTACACCAGCTTGGGCCCGGGCTTCAAAATGTGCGTCGCTAATCGCAAAACGAACCATCGTCCACGCCTCGGGAGTCTCCCGGATCGCGCGAAGACGGCCGGCGTCGCTCTGAGGCAGGTCGTGCCCGGCGATCTTGAGGAGCGCGTTGACGGCGGAGGGAACGTCCCCGGTTAGGGTCAGGGCTGCGCGATCGCCAAGCTCCGAGATGGCGAAAGGAACGGCCCGCGTAGAAAATCCCGTGTTCCCCCGCAGTTCGAGCACCAAGCTCTCGACCTCGTCCCGCCAGCGCCGAGGCACGGCCTTCAGCAGCTTCTTGCGCAAGTCCTGCATCTGTCGAGATTCGGGTTGTTGTTCGCGGCTCGCCGCGTGACCTTGTAGCAGAGCGAGTAAAGCCACATCGAGGTCCTCCGGTCGGGCTCGCAGGGCGGGTGCGAGATGGTTGCTCGCGACTTTCAGCGCGCGCGCGAACAGGAACACCCGTTCTCGCGGCGTGGTCACTTCGTGAAGGTTTCCTCCGACCACGATCGTTGGAGGGTCGCCGGCGATGGGCATGCAAGCGGCGGGGGCGACAGGCGTCACTCTCAAGCGTGGCTCGCTGATGCCCAGGGCTTCGGCGACGGCGCCGGCTTCTTCGACCAGTCCCCTGTGCAGCCCCGATGGTCGGCGAAGGCGCCACGCGCTGGCGTCGAAGGGCAAGACCTTGTCGAACGAATGCTCACATAGCGAAAAGAGACGCCGGACTGTTTGCGGCAGACCGGGTGGCGCCACGATGGTGTCGACGACACTCGACAATGGGGCCTTGGCTTCGCCGAAGGCTTCGCCTCGCGGAGTGGCGTCGCCTTCGAAGAGTGAGGCTGGATGGCCCACTGCAATGGCTGCGCTGGCGGCGCACGAAGCGGGGCCAGCACCCAGCCGCCGTTTGAGCACCCGCACAAGCGTCGTCCATAGGCCTTCGTCGCCGGGATTTGAATCGATGGCAGTCCGCAGGTCACTAGCCGCGCGGTTCAAGTGCATCGCCTCGGCGGGGCCGGCGCCCTGGCGTTGGTAGTAGTCCGCGACCGCGAGGATCACGTCGGGCTCTGTGGGCTGCCCGGCCCGAAGACTCTCGAGCATCAGCTCGGCCTGCCGTGCTTGTCCGGCGGACTCGACGGCTCTCGCGAGTCGAATGCGATAGTCACGGTTCGCGGCGTCGCCATCGGCTCTCCGAACGAGCTCTTCGAGCAGCTTCGCGGATTCGGGAGCCTTGCCCTGGCGGCTCAGTACGGATGCGAGGCGGTCCAGCGTTTGGATATGTGTGGGCGCGAGCTTTGCCACCTGGCGCAAGGAGGCTTCGGCGCGCGGAAGGTCTTGCAGATGCAGGTCGTACGTTTCCGCGAGCTGCGAAAATGCCCAAATCTGTTCATCGGTGCTGCGGTTCAAGCGCGCGATGCGAATCAGTGCCTCGGCGGCGCCTTGCCAGTTCTCCGCGGTACGGTGGGTGTCTACGAGCTCTCGAAGCGCCGCGAAGTGATGGGGGTCGAGCTCTAGGCATTCGTCCAACGCCTCGGTGACGCCCTGAACGTCACCGCGTTCACGGCGCTGGCGAGCCTGTTCGAGCAGGAGTCCCACGAGCGTCGGGGTGTCGGCGCCCGCATCGATGCGCGCGGTCGTGAGGGCGGCCAGCGAGTCGAGCTGAGCCTGGTGGCGGTAGAGGCTGGCGAGGCGCCGGTAGACGTCGAGGTAGGTGAGGTCGCATTGCGCCGCGGCGACCCACGCCTCGATGGCGCGCGCCTGATCCTCGAGCTCTTCCTCGAAGATGCAGGCAGCTTCCCGCCATAGGGACGCAGCGCGGTGCGCGTCCTTCGCGCGTCCTGCGGCGTCCTGATAGCTGCTGGCTGCTTCCTCCCATCGCTTCGCCCCATGAAGTAGGCGGGCTTCCCCCTCGCGCGCCAACGGGTGACGCGGCGCGGCGCCCAAGACTTCAAGCGCCCGCTCCGAATTTCCCAATTGCTGCAGCACCTCGGCGGTGTCGAGCGCAAGCGCGCCGCGCCCGAGGTCATTATCGAGGGCTGCCGTGAGGGCGATCAACGCCTGCGAGCCGAGCAGGGAATCTCCCCTTGCGTACGTCGCACCAAGCACCTGTCTCGCCAAGCCCGAGTCGGCATCGAGCGCATCGGCGATGCTGCAGAGGAGCCTGTCGACGTCGGTCTGCGTGGTGTCCGGGTCCGACTTGAGGAGCTCGAGAACCAGCCTGTGTCGCGCGAGCCGGTCTGCTGAGTCGGCGGGTAGAGCTTCCGAGA
>QMMB01000262.1 GCA_003647035.1 Deltaproteobacteria bacterium
CTCGGCGAACCCGCCGGTCTCTCTTTGAAGGTTGCGGAGCAAATCCAAGTGCCGCATGCGCTGCTCGACCGACTCCACGTGTCCGAACATCATCGTCGATGTGGTTCGAATCCCAAGCCGGTGGGCCGCCGTAATCACGTCCAGCCACTCGCCGGTGCTGATTCTCGTCGGCGAAATCGCCTTTCGCAGGCGGTCATCGAGGATCTCGGCCGAGGTCCCCGGAAGCGTCCCCAACCCGGCGTCCTTGAGCTCGGCCAAGTACGCCGCGAAGGAGACTCGCTTGAGCGAGGCGCCGAACTTCACCTCTTCCGGCGAGAAGGCATGAATGTGGATCCCGGGCGCGGCGTCCTTCACCACGCGGCACAGATCGATGTAGCTATCCGCGGTGAGGTTCGGCGACAGCCCCGCCTGAAGGCACACTTCGGTGGCGCCCATGTCCCAAGCCTGTCGGACCCGGCGCGCGATCTCGTCGTGTGGGAGGAAGTAGCCCTGCTCCGAGCGCACCGTTCGAGCGAACGCGCAGAACTTGCAGTTCTTGATGCAGACATTCGTGAAATTGATATTGCGGTTGACGACGTAGGTGACCTGGTCACCCACCTGCTGACGGCGCAGCTCGTCCGCGACGAGACACAGCGCGTGCAGGTCTGTTCCCCGTGCCTCGTTCAGAGCGACTCCATCGTCGACGCTGACTTCTCTTCCGTCCAGGCTTCGCTCCAAAATCGCGCGGACGTCGGGCGATACTCCTTGCAGGCAGGTTTCGAGGGCTGTCGTCATGGCGTGGCGAGCTCCGTCTGAAGCTGATCGATACGGGGGCGCAACGACGCGTCGACAAAGCCCGGCGCGTCGAGGTGAGAGGGGTATACCGGGAGTCGCGGTTCGAGTCGAAAGCCTTCCGCTTCACAGCATTCACGGAGGCGGCCCAAGTACGGCCAAGGGTGCTGCGGATTGATGTAGTCCGGACTGACCGGCGAAATGCCCCCGAAATCGTTGATGCCGGACCGGATGAGGGTAGCGGTCGACACAGGATTGAGATTCGGCGGGGCCTGAACACTAACGTTATCGTCGAGGATGAGCCGGGCCAGCGCGATGGTCGCGGCGAGCTCGTCCGGCGTTGGCTCCGACGCAAAGCCCATCGGCGTGTCGGGGTGGGCCCGGAAGTTCTGGACGATGACTTCCCCGATGTGACCGTACTCGCGGTGCAAGCATCGAATGGCGAGGATGGTGTCGACGCGTTCCTCGACCGTCTCCCCGATACCGATCAACAGTCCCGAGGTGAAGGGGATGTGCAGCTCCCCGGCCTCGCGCGTCATTTGAATACGCTTCGCCGGCCGCTTATCAGGCGCGCGATGGTGCGGCATCCCTTTTTCGCACAGCCGATCGCTCACGTTCTCGAGCATCAAGCCAAGGCTGACGTTCACGGGCCGCAAGGTGATCATGTCGTCGCGGCAGAGGATGCCAGCGTTCGTATGAGGCAGGAGGCCAGCAGCCAGCGCTTCTTCGGCCGCCCATCGAAGATAGTCGACGGTTCGCTCGTGGCCCCATGAGCGAAGGAGGGCGTGGTATTCACGGAAGCCGGTTTCTGGGGTATCGCCCAAGCAAAACAGCGCTTCAATGCAGCCTTGCTCCCGAGCGCGCTCGAGCCAGGCGCGAATTTCATTCGGACTCATCGTCCATTCGCCCGGATCACCCGGAGAACGACGGAACGAGCAATAGTCGCACCGATTGCGACACAGGTTGGTGATCGGAAGGAACACCTTCGGGGAAAAAGTGAGGATCTCGCCCCATGCACGATCACGCCGTGCCCGCGCGGCCTCGCAGAGCGCGTCGGTCGCGAGCTCGCCCAACCGGTACGCATCTTCGTCGGAGACCGGCTCGCGGCTGGCGTGCTCCAAAATCGGCGGCGTGGAGCTCATTGCATCTTGGCGATAACGGTGTCTGCGTACCGATTCAAGCCGTCGATACGGCCCTGCAGGGTGCCTCCCACCATAGGGGTGCCGTACATGAGCCACGGGACGGTGATGATGTCGGTTACGCCAGCATCTTCGAGTCGCTTGTAGCCGTCCGCATCCCATACGTCGGTGACCACCGCCTGGTACTCCATCGGCAGGTGATCGCGACCGTACTCCTTGCGAAACACCTCGATCTCGGCGATCAGCGCCAGGAGCTTCTTCGACGGAAGCATCGCCGAGGACCAGCCGTCACCATACTTCGCCGCGCGTCGGAGACCCGGCTTGCTGTGACCGCCAACGTAGATTGGAATCGGCTGGGTCGGCGCAGGGCTCATCTGGATCTTGCCGAAGTCGTAGTGCTCCCCATGGTACTCGACCATCCCTCCGCCCCAGATCAGTCGAAGGATTTCGAGGCACTCGTTCATGCGCTTGCCTCGGGTCTCGAAATCGGTGCCACACCATTTGAACTCTTCGGGGAGCCACCCGAGTCCGCACCCGAAGCCAAAGCGGTTGTTCGACAGCGCGGCCAGCGAAGCGACCTGTTTGGCTACCAGCACCGGATGACGAACTGGAAGCTTCACGACGCTCGTATAGAAGAAGATCGTTTCGGTGGCAGCAGCCATAGCCGCAGCACCAACGATGGGCTCGATCCATGGCGTCTCGCCGTCCCACATCCGACTGCCGTCTTTTGTGTACGGGTAAGGTTTGCTGACCTCCTCGGAGAAGAAAATCGAGTCGGGCAAGACGATGGCGTGGTAGCCGAGCTTCTCCGCCTCCCGGGCGATCGGGATGTACTGCTCAGGAGGCGCCATGGCGATCGAAGCGCTGAATTTCATGCCGCGGACCTTAGCATAGGACGAACCCCCGCAAAGGCGCGGTCAGGGCCGTAGGCGACCGTCGACAATGACCACCGCACCCGTGAAGTACACTAGGATGCTATACAAGATCGCCGGGATTGCCACCACGACGCTCTCGAGCAGGCCAGCGGCGAGCGCAAAGGCGAGCGCGCCGTTCTGAATCCCGACTTCGAGGGTGATGGTGCGTCGCTGAGGTCGCGAAAGCCGCGCGCCAGCCGCCATCGCGTAGCCGATCAACATCGCCACCACATTGAGAACCAAGACTGCAACGCCAGCCTGCTTGGCAAACTCGGCGACGTTTTCGGACTGGCGCGCAATTGAGCCGACGACGATCAGGACCAGAAGAACCATCGCAATGCCCTTCACGACCTTTTCGAGTCTCCCAGCCCATCGCTCGCTTCGGGCGCGAATCGACATGCCGAGCAAGACCGGAATCGCCATGATGACGAAGATGCGCAGAGTCGTGTCGAGGATTGGAAGCTGTGGAACCTCGCCCCCGGTGGCGAAGACCGCCGTCGCCAAGCGCACGAGAGGCGGGATCGTGACAATCGTGATGAAGCCCGAAATCGCGGTCAGTGTGACCGAGAGCGCCACATCGCCGCGCGCGAAGCTCGCGTAGAGATTGCTATGCGCGCCGCCGGGGCACGCCGTGAGCAACACCACGCCTACCGCGAGCTCCGGTCGCAATCCGAAGCCAAACGCCACGGCGAACCCTACGATCGGCAGGAAAAGGACCTGTGCGCCGAGCCCGATCAGGACAGCCCGCGGCTTGTCGAAGACGCGGCGAAAATCATCGACCACGAGGCCAAGGCCCATTGCCAACATGATCATCGCGATCGTGAACGGCAGGAAGTATTGAACTGCGACGCTCTGCCCTTCCATGCCTAGGACCGATCTCGTGGAATACGCGTCCCGATGACACGCGTCACGTTCAACCACCTCAGCATTCTGGCGGAAAGAAGGGGCTTGCCCGTGTTCATGAACGCGACGCTTATGTCGCGGTCTGGGTCGGCCCATCCGAGAACGTTCGTAAAGCCGAGGTGCCCGAAAGCGTCGCCCGTGCGCGGCCCGTAGAAGCCAAAAGTCCGACCTCCGAGCATGAAGCCCATGGAGAGCGGTATTGGCATCATCAAGACGCGATCGACCTGCCCGGTCACCTGCGGCTCGGTGGCCCGCGCAACGGTGCGCTGGTCGAAGATGCGGGTGTCTTCGTAGGTGCCACCGCAGAGGAGCGTTTCGAAGAATCGCGAAATTTCTTCGGGTGTCGCGATGATGTTTCCCGCCGGCACCACGCCAGTCCGGAACCGGGGATCATTGCTCAGGTCAACCAGCTCACGCATCGACGCGCCGAACGCGACTTGCACGAGATTCTTGTAGGGCCAGGTCGGCGTGGGTCCCGTGAATGCATCGACCGCGACTCGATCGAGCTGTTCCGGCGCGACTCCATAGTTGAAGTCTTTCATTTTCAGCGGGTCGCGAATCCGGGTCGTCAAGAAATCTCTGATGTCCTCACCAGTCACGCGGCGGATGATCTCGGCCAGAATGAAGCCGCTCGTGATCGCCTGATAGGCTTGCACACTCCCCGGCCGATGAGTTGGTTCGAGCTCGCAGAAGGCTCGAGTGATCTCCTGGGGCTGCGCCAACAGATCGAGGTCGATCGCTTCCTGAGGCGTAGCCGGGATCCCCGCGCGATGCGTGAGCACGTCCCGGATTGTGATATTGTGCTTCCTCCGTCTCGCAAATTCGGGAATGAACGTGGAGACGGGCTCGTCGACGTGCAACTGAGCATCCTCTTGCAAGAGGTGAATCAGCATGGCTGTGACCGCCTTCGAGCCGGAGAAAAAGTTGTAGAGCGTGTCCGGGGTTGCCTTCACCAAAGGCGTGCCCTCCGGATCGTCGGGGCTGTTTCCTCGCGCGTGACCAATCGCTCGGTCGAGAACGATCTCTCCCCGTCGCCGAATACACAGGGCGATCGCCGGATGGAGGCCCGTTTTGTAGAAGTTGACGACCGCGTCCCAGATCGCCTCCACGTCCTGGGTCCCGAGCCCCACCCCACGCGGGTCGGTCTCACGATGACTCTTGGTGGTCACCTCCTGCGGATCGAAGGTGCGAACCGTAACCGGAAGCAGGTCTCGAAGTCGTGGTCTCTGCATCAACCGCCTTGCTGGTACCCGAGGTTCGGCTGTAGCCAGCGCTCGGCCTCCGCCACCGTCATGTTCTTCCGGCTCGCGTACTCTTCGACCTGGTCGCGATCGATGGGACCCACGGCGAAATAGCGGGCGTTCGGGTGTGCAAGGTAGATTCCACTGACGCTGGCGCCCGGAGTCATGGCGAAGTGCTCCGTTAGCGAGATCCCTACGTCATCGGCAGCCAGCAATTCCCACAAGGTTCCCTTCTCGGTGTGGTCGGGACATGCGGGGTACCCAAACGCAGGCCGGATGC
>QMMB01000263.1 GCA_003647035.1 Deltaproteobacteria bacterium
ACGACATCACCGAAGAGACCCACCCGCTCGAGGCGGGCCTCGGCTGGGTCGTGAAGCTCGACGCCGGCGACTTCATCGGACGGGATGCGCTCCGGGCAATCAAAGGGGCGGGGCTCGGCCGGAAACTCGTGGGCTTCGAGATGACCGGACGCGGAATCGCACGTCATGGCTACCCGATCGTGGCCGCCGGGGACCCCGTCGGAGAGGTCACCAGCGGCTCCCCAGGGCCGACGGTTGGACGGAACATCGGTCTCGGCTATGTGCCCCTGGCGCTCGGCAAAGCCGGGACCACTTTGGGCATCGAGATCCGTGGCAAGGTGGTCGACGCCGTGGTAGTGAGGACCCCGTTTTACAAGAGGTGACAATGGCGACGTACCCAAGGGACCTGCAGTACACGCGAGAGCACGAATGGGCGCGCATCGAAGATGACGTCATCCGCGTCGGGATCACTGCATATGCCGTCGAACAGCTTGGCGATGTGACATTGGTCGACATGCCGGCGCCTGGGGAAGACGTCCAGGCACACGAGCGCTTTGGCGACATCGAGTCGGTCAAGACCGTGAGCGAGCTGTTCGCACCGGTGAGCGGCGAAGTCGTGGATGTCAACGCAGACCTCGAGTCGAGCCCGGAGCTGGTGAACGAAGGTCCGTACAAGGAGGGCTGGCTCGTCACCATCCGCCCTTCCGACCAGGCAGAGCTCGACACGCTAATGGATGCAGCAAAGTATGAGGAGTACCTCGGAACGCTCGACGGCTGAGCCACGGGTGCGATCGTGAGATACCTGCCGCACACCGACACGGAGATCCGCGCCATGCTCGCGCGCGTCGGGGTCGCGCACATCGACGACCTGTTCGAAGCGATTCCCTCGTCGCATCTGCTCGACGAGCCCCTTGGCCTCGAGCCGGCGCTGGACGAACCGCGGCTCATGCAGCACCTCGCCGCGCTCTCGAATGCGAACCCGGGAGCCCACATGTTGTCCTTCCTCGGCGGAGGCATGTACCGGCACCACGTGCCGCCGGCGGTCGACCAACTGCTGCTACGAAGCGAATTCTATACCGCGTACACCCCTTACCAGGCGGAGCTCTCGCAAGGGACGCTGCAAGCGACTTTCGAATTTCAAACGATCGTGTGCGAGCTCCTCGGCACCGACGTGGCCAACGCGTCCATGTACGACGGCGCAAGTGCAACCGCCGAAGCGGTCCTCATGGCGCGACGAGCCAAGCGGCGCACCCACGTCGTGGTCAGCGAGGGGCTCCATCCGGAGTACATCGAAACCATTCGTACCTACTTGCAGGGCCTCGATACGGAATCGGCCATCGCGCTGGCACCCCTCGGCGCCGATGGCCGGACCGACTGGGAAGCAGCCACGGGGGCGCTCACCGACCAGACCGCTGCGCTGGTCGTGGGATATCCCAACTTCTTTGGCTGCGTCGAGGACCTCGATGCCGCGCGGGCCGTCGCCGACACGGCGGGTGCGCTCCTGGTGACCGCAACCGCCGAACCCTATGCCCTCTCCGTCCTGCGGGCTCCGGGAGCGGCTGGCGCAGATATCTGCGTGGGCGAGGGGCAGGCGTTGGCGGTGCCACCTCAGTACGGCGGCCCCGGTGTCGGCTTGTTTGGCGCATCGCAGGCCCTCGTCCGGCAGATGCCGGGCCGACTCGTCGGGCGCACCGTCGACTCGGACGGCCAGCCTGGATACGTCCTCACCTTATCGACCCGCGAACAGCACATCCGCCGCGAGAAGGCCACCTCGAACATCTGCACGAATCACGCCCTGATCGCCCTTGCCATGGGCATGCGTACGGCCATGCTGGGACGCCAAGGGTTCCACCAAGCGGGACAACGCTGTGTCAATGCGGCCCACTATCTCCGAGCAGGCATCGAAAAGCTCGAAGCCTTCGAGCTTCCATACGGGGCGCCCGTATTCAACGAGTTTGTGGTGCGAAGCCAAGGCCCGGAGGCCAGCGTAGTTCTTACCCGCTTGCTCGAACGCGGCATCATCGGCGGCGTTGACCTCGGTCGCTTTCGAGACGAGTGGCGCCAGGATCTCCTGCTCGCCACCACCGAGCTCCACACCCGAGAAGACCTCGACCACCTACTGGACGCCCTCGCTGGTTAACCAACCGCGAACCAGCCCCCACGCGATCGCATGACAGCCAACTCGCGCACACTGCAAAGATCCGGCGTGCATGCACGAAAGCGCCAAATGCCTACATGTCGATATTGCCTTAACCACATGATTTCGCTGTTGTTTTGCGGTTAATCCTTGACTGCTATGCCGTCGAAACCCAACCCTTAATTCAGCTTGCGCGGACCCAAAACGCGATGGAGACTCGCCCCGCTTCAAGAGATTTGATGCTGATGCATGGGGAACTCCGGAGGCTGCAACATGACTGAACAGCGACGAACATCCTTCATCAACCACCTAGCTCCCCCGGAGGCCGATCCAATGGCGTGGGCCGACATCTGCCGCGACGAGACGTGGCAGGGCCGCTGGGTTGCACTCGACGGCTGCGCTTACAACGACGCCGGTGAAGCCACCGCGGGTCTCGTCGTGGACTACGACGACAACCTCGCCGAGCTGTGTGCTCGCCTCAGCGCGGAGCGGCGCAAGAGCTGCTCGGTCGTGTTCTGCCCGCCCGCTGAGTCGGCCGCCTAGCCGGACCGGACGGGCTTGCGCGGGTTTGCGCGCGGGTTCAGTCGGAAGCACCGCCGCTGGTGTCGTCTTCCACGTCCCAGGGGTGCTCCTTGTCTTCGAGCGAGATCGGCTCATCTGCCCCGGTGCATCGGTCCGGCTCGCCCCTGCGGAGCTTGACCGCGTTCCACGGTCCACCGCCCGACAGGTCCTCGTCCATGCCCCATTCGCCCTTGACGTAGGTGTCGCCGTCCTCACCGATCTCGATTCGGAAGTAAGCGCGGCCTCGCCGAATCTGAGGCTTGCCCGACACCAGCTCCCGGCGGTCTTCCCACTGGAAGACCAACAGATCGCCGTCGACGTCACCCTGGATTCGCCCGGCTCGCTCGTGTTTGACGTAGTCGCCGATCACCTGCTTGCCGCTCTGACACAGGTGCATGTTGCCGTATTGCGGCGACTGCCAGACCCCGTAGAAGCTCGCTCCCTCGGGCAACGGACCGGGTTTTGGCTTCTGAGCACCCCCGCAGCCGAGGATGACCCCAAGCAACAGAGCCAATGCTATCTGCTTTGCCTTCATGCGTGCCCCCCGCTCCCACGATAAACGACCCTTGGACGAAAGCGTAATTTCGGTGGCCTAGCGTATCCGGGGGATGGAAATCGCGTGGTAGAGGACCGCCGGCCCCTCCGCGAGCAAGAACGCCAAGTCGCGAAAGCCCTCGAAGACCGAGCCATCGAGCCGAAGCTGGGCCGCAGGCGGTGGAGGCTCGAGGCGATAGCTGGCGACGATCATAGGGCGCAGCCGTTCGCGGAGCCGAGGGGGGGCATCGATGTTCGCCTTGAGACACTCGAGCGCGGTGTCCATGCCGCCAAGCTCGTCGACCAGGCCATGACGGTGCGCATCGGCAGCGAGCCAAACGCGGCCACGGGCTAGCGGTTCGATATCTTCAACCGGCCGGCCTCGCCCATCGGCGACCAGCGCCACGAAGGAGTCGTAGAACGCGTCGAGCTCGCGATTCATGAGGGCACGCTCGGCATCCGTGAGTGGGCGGTGAGGCGAGAAGAGGTCGGCGTGAGGGCCCGTCCGCAAGACCTCGGTTCGGATTCCGACTCGATCGAGGAGCTGGGAGGCCATCAGGCGGGCAGACACGACGCCGATCGAACCTGTGATGCCGAGGGGCTGAGCAACGATGGCGTTTGCATGGGCGGCGACATAGTACCCGCCACTGGCAGCAACCTCACCGAAGTAGGCCACGACGGGTTTCTTCTCTTTGACGCGGACGACCTCCCGGTGAATCAGGTCGGACGCCTCCGCTGAGCCGCCCGGCGAGTCGACCCATAGCAACACGCCAAGCGCCCGGGGGTCGCGGCGCGCGTGACGAAGAGCCGCCACGATCGAAGCGCGTCGGCCCGACGGTGCGCCGGACTCCGAGATCGCACCTTTGATCGCCACGACCGCGATGTACGGCCGGCGTCGCAACGGACGGAAGAGCTTGGCTTCCTTGAAATCGAGGTAGCGGTCGGCCTCGATGATCTTCTTCTGGTCGACACCGAGCTTGTCGGGCAGCTCGTCTTCGTACGCGAGCGCGTCGGCGAGGCGCGCATCGATCGCTTGCTGGCCGCGAAACACGCCCACTTCGAAAAGCGCGCGCGTTTGCTCCGGTGTGGTGCCGATGCGTTGAGAGAGCGCGTCGAGCAGTGCGGCGGTGTGTCCGTCGATCAGCGCCTGAATTTGCTCGCGTTGCTGCTCGCTCATCGAGTCGCGGCTCAGTCGCTCGGCGGCGGTCTTGTATTCCTTGCGAGCGAAGGGCTCGACCTCGACACCGATGCGATCGAGGAGCGGCTTGATGTAGTGGGACTCCGCCGAAAGGCCGAGGAGCGTGACCGTAGCTTGCGGTGCGACATAGATGCGGTCGGCAGCGGAGGCGACGTAAAGCTCCCGGTGTCCGCCACCTCGAGGCAGATGCACCGCCGTCGACTTGCCCTCGTCCCTGAGGCGGAGGATCTGCTCGCGGAGCCCGACGCAGACCGACCATCCCGCTTGAAGGGGCGGCAGGACGAACGCGACTCCGTCGATACGAGAATCGCTGATCGCATAGTCAGCAAGGCGGCGAACGGCGGCAAGGGACGAGGTGCGCCGCAGCGAGCCCGCATCGAGCAACCGCCGGAGCCAGGGCAGTGGCTGACGGGCCTCTACGAGACGCGGCTTGAGCCGTACGACGATCCACCGACCCTTGGGCCGCGACAGCCAATGGGCGATCGCCCAGACAGGGAGGAGGGGCACACACAGCAGATTTCGGACGAAGCGGAGGACTAAGCGAAGCATCGTTTTTGTCTATAGTGACGGCTTGTTATGCTGGAAGTGGTGGGCCGGAAATCTTTACCGGCGACTGGCGCTCTGCTAGGAACTCATAGCACTGAAGAAGGCGAAGGAGCACGGCTCAAAACATGGCAAGCCCCCAGATGGTGATGTACGAGGAGGAGTTTGCCCAGGTCCTGGCCGTGACCAACCGGCTGGTCCAGGATGCGAACGCGCGCGTGGTGTTCGTCGTCGACAAGAAC
>QMMB01000264.1 GCA_003647035.1 Deltaproteobacteria bacterium
GACCGTTCTCGAAGACGGGCAGGCCGAAGTCGTCGAGCTCACGGCGAGCCCGAAATGCCGTGCAGTGAACAAGCCTCTTCACCGCATGAACCTGCCGCGCGGCTCGCTTCTTGCCGCGATCGTACACGGGGACGACGTGATCATTCCGCGCGGCAAGGACATCGTGCACCCGGGCGACCGCGTCATTCTGATGACCACCAAAGACGCGCGTGCAACCGTCGAACGACTCTTTCGACCGAGGGGTGAGTGAGCGTCTCATCGAGAGATTTTCGCGGTGTCATCCGACCGGTGGGCGCCGTCGTCCTCGGAATCGGCGTCATGATCGCGCTGTGCGCCGGGGTCGGAATGGTGTGGGACCAGTTTGCGCCGGACCCAACTCGACCCCCGGGCGGGGCAGCGGAGTTGGCGTTGTCCGCCATCATCGTATCGACCATCGGACTCGCCGCATTCATTTATGGCAATCGCTTCGTGTCGGAGCGAATCTCGCGCCGCGAAGCTCTCCTGGCCGTGAGCTTGATTTGGATCGCTGCGGGGGCCTGTGGCGCAGTTCCGTTCATGCTCGGAGCGGGCATGTCGGCCACCGACGCCTTCTTCGAGTCTGTCAGCGGGCTCACGACCACGGGCGCCACGGTAATCGTCGACATCGAGGGGCGCTTGTCGCGGCCGTTACTCCTTTGGCGCTCGCTGATTCAGTGGCTCGGCGGCATGGGTATCGTCGTGTTGTTCGTCGCGGTCTTCCCAAACTTGGGCGCCGGCGGCAAGCACCTGTTCCGTGGAGAGGTGCCTGGAACGACCGCCGAGGGGCTGCGGCCTCGCATTGCCGAGACATCGTTCACTCTGTGGAAGCTCTACGGCGCGTTCACCATATTCGAAATCGCCTTGCTCAAGCTCCTAGGACTCGATCTGTTCGACGCCGTGTGCCACGCGTTTACGACCATGTCGACGGGAGGATTCTCGACACTCGACGGCTCGGTAGGCGGGTTCCAGAGCCCCGCGGTCGAGTACGTGATCGCCTGCTTCATGCTGATTGGCAGCGTGAACTACGGCCTCTACTACGGCCTGTTGCGAACCGGGAGCTGGAGGACGCTGGTGCGAAACATCGAATTTCGATGGTACGTCGGTATCGTGGTCGTCGCGGTGCTCGTGCTGACGCTCCTCAACCTCAGCGTGCACGAAGAGTTCCTGACATCGTTCCGCTATTCCTTCTTCATGGTGGCGACCACGATCTCGTCGACGGGATACGGCACCGACGACTACAGTGTGTACAGCTCCGCGGCGCTAACCATCGTCATCCTGTTGATGTTCGTGGGCGGCTGCTCTGGCTCTACGGCGGGCGGCATCAAAATCGAACGAGCAGTCCTGATGGGTAAGCAAGCGATCGCTCAGATTCAAAAGAGCTTCCAACCTGCGACCGTACAGCTGGTTCGCATGGGCAAACAAGCCATCAACACCCAAGTCCTGGCAGACGTCGGATCGTTCTTTCTGATCTACATGGGTTGCATCGGCGTTGGCCTGATGTTCGTGACACTCGTCGAAGGCGTTCCCATACCCACGGCGTTCGGAACGATGCTGACTTGCCTCTCCAACATGGGCCCAGCGCCCTTCCACGTGGGGCCGGACAACTTTTCTGCCTATTCGGCGGGGAGTAAGTTGTTCTTTGCGATGGCCATGCTGCTCGGCCGACTCGAGTTCTTCACGCTGTTCGCGTTGTTCTTGCCTGGTTTCTGGAGGCGTTGACCGTGGGCTCGTACAGCATGCCGCCCCCGGGCGAAGAGACGCACGCGCGCCGGCAGATCACCGTCATCGTGCTGTTGCTGTTCGGGATGGTGGCGCTCTATCAGTTCGAGCAGTTCGCCCGGGACGGTTTCGACCCAAGCGGGATGCTTGCCTTCGGGTTCGTTGTTTTGGCGAGCTACACCATTGGCGGGCTCGTCGCTCAGATCCGCCTGCCCCACATCACGGGCTATCTGATCGCGGGTCTGGTGTTCGGCCCCTCGCTCGCGAAAGCGCTGACCGGCCTCCACCTTCCAGCGCCTTTTGATGAGGGCATTCTCAACGAAGAAGTGATTGGGCAGCTGAGCGTGTTCGACACACTGGCGGTTGCCTTGATCGCACTGACAGCGGGTGGTGAGCTCAAGATCGGCGCACTGAAGAAGGGGTTTCGTGCAATCAGCTCGATCCTCGCGGCGCAGATCGTGTCCGTCGGTGTCTTGGTTACCGCATTCTTTTGGCTGATCTCGGGGGCGGTTCCCTACATCGGCTTTCCCGGCATCGAGGGTCTACCGATGGCCGCTGCATTGGCGGTAGGCGCGATGGTTGCAGCGGTGTCCTTGGCAACCTCTCCAGCCGCCACGATCGCCGTGATCATGGAGTCGCGTGCGGCCGGCGCGATGACGAGAAACGTCCTGTCGATCGTGGTGCTCAAGGACGTAATCGTCATGGTGGCGTTCGCGGTCGCCGCGACCGTCCTCGCTCAGCAGATCGGCGTGAGCGCGATAGAGGGCGGCATCGCGGCCTACCTCTTCCAGCACATCGTCGTCTCGATCGTGTTTGGTGCGGTGGCCGTGGGCGGCCTCATGGCGCTCTACATCCGGTACATCAATCAGGAGCTTCTGATCTTCGTCGTCGGTGTCGTATTCCTCGTCGCCTTCATCGCTGCCGAGCTTGATTGGGATCCGGTACTGGTCTTCCTCGCCGCCGGCTTTGGCGTCTCCAATTTCTCGAAGATGGGGCATCGCCTCATCGAAACCCTCGAGCGCCTGTCGCTGCCGGTCTACGTCGTCTTTTTCACGCTCGCTGGCGCAAAGCTCCACCTCGATCAACTCCAACAAGTCGCGCTGTTTGCAATCGCGCTGGTCGGTGTCCGCGCGTTCGCGATCTACTCCGGCACCAAGGTAGGCGCCCGGTTCGGAAAGGCGGACGAGGCAACGCAAGCCTTCGGGTGGATGGGCTTCGTTTCACAGGCGGGTGTCTCGATTCTGCTTGCTGCAATCATCGGAAGTAAGTTCGGAGCGCTCGGTCGGTCGCTCGAAACCCTCATCATCGGCGCCGTTGCGATCAACGAACTGATTGGCCCCGTGATGTTCAAGATGGGCTTGACTCTCTCAGGCGAGGCGCGCGCTAGCCGCTCATCACTCGCGCCGTCGACGCACTTGTCGGTCAAGCCCCCGTCGATGCGTCCCCAGGGTGAAGAAGGCGAAGCCAAACAGCTGGAGCCCTGGCCTGAGCACGTTGGTGAGAAGGATCTATGGGGCGCCGCGCTGCAATTGAAGAGCACCGAGCTCAACAATCGCACGCAGGATCTCGCTGGCGATCTGCAGAGCATCGTTCGTGAGGTATCGACCGGCCCGCTTCGAGATTTCCAGCTCGATGGAGGCAAATACTTGCGTGACTTGCGGCGCGAGTTCCTCCGTCACCATCGACGGCTAACCGTGCAGGCGCGCGCCGAGGGCGGCACCGACCGAGACGAGCTGGTGACGATGCTGCGCTCTGCACAAGCCGATTTGGCCGCACATTGGCGCGGGATCGTGCTCGGGCGGTCGGTGACGCTCGCCAAGCTGACTTGGACTCCGGAAACTGTGCTGGAAAATGTGGACGCCCTGGTGGACGAGCTGCCAGAGGTCGTCATCGCTCCGTACGAAGACCTATCGTACGACTCAAAGGAAGGCGATTCGCTTTGGAAAGGGGCCCGGCGCCAAGTCCTTCGCTGGAGGCGAAGCTGGCGAAAAGCTTTCGGTCAGGGCGAACCGACGCGTGACGTTCGCCTGCGCGCTTTGGGCCGCTTCCACCTCTCCTATGATGCCCCTGCGCGACTCGAAGGCCTGGCTGCCCTCTTCGTCGAAGCGGACCGACACCTCGCGGCTCGAACGAGAAGCCTCTTCGACGGAGTGATCGCGGGGTACGACGACATCGTCGACGTTTCCACCGCGCCTGACGCTGACCTCGAGGGGCAGCTCGTTCGGCTGCGACACGACGTGGAAGAGGAGCTCGCTCTGGCCCTCGACGAAATCGTTCGCATCACGGGCGACGGCACGCATCGAGCCGCAAGCGCGCTTGCCACTGGCTTGGTCAACATCAAGGAAGATCTCCCGACATTCGGAACCATCGACCTAGGTTCAGGCGAGCGCCGGACGAGCCGCCGTTTCGCAAACCGCATGCGGGCGATGGAGACGCTCACCAAGGACGTGACTAACCTTCGCAAAGCAAGCTCCGCCGAATACTCCTCGTTGGCGATGGAGTTGGAACTGCTGGGCCTCGAAGCACGCATCAAGGACCACGTTGCAGAGTACGTGTCTCGACTCACCAGCACCGTCACTCGGCGCGGGGGATCCCAGGTGGAGCGCGTGAGCGACACCCTTCAGAAGACCCTGTCCGAGCTCAACGCCGAACTCGAGAAGGACTACTCGGGAGACGAGCTCGCCACAGCGTTGCGCAAGACCACCGAGGCAACGAGCAAGGTCACGGGCGAAGCCGCACGTGTAACCACCGAGCTGTACCAAGACCTGAGCGACGACGGGAAGATCGCCCCGCTACTCGATACCCTGGTCGATGCGTGCCGCGGCCTCACTCCCCGATACCGCGTGACCGTCGGTCAGCGACAAACCGGCGAATGGCGCCTGCCGACTTCGCTGCCGGAGGTCGAGGTCCCATTCCGGGAGATCGTGCTCACGTACATCGACAGTCGCGTGGCGCCAAAACTGCTCGCGAGTCGTCGAGAACTCGCCGAACGCGTTCAACCTCTAGCGAATCTACTCAAAGAGCTCGAACGCGTCATCGCATTCAACGTGGAGCTCGCCACCGCGGAGCTCGAAATCGTTCACGACGAGGCTATCCCGGAAGAAATGCACACACTTCTGCGCGACATGCTCTACGGACAACTCGAGAGGAGCTACAACTCGCTCGAAGAGATCCGCGCCGAAGCCACGGGATGGCCCGCGATGCTCGAAACCGAGATGCGTGACGCGGCGCTCGGCACGCTCGCAACGCTTCGCGGAGAACTGGCGGAGGGCTCGTTCAGTAGGTCGCGCCTCGAAGCGATGCGCCGCGCCGCGAGTGGTCTTCGAATGATGGAAAAGGGGCAGAGAGAGCCTCGCGCCAAGCAGCTCAAGGCCCAGTTACGTGGCGGTCTCCGCGCGTTGTTCGGAGAAGAGCGCCTCGAGCGCTGGAGCGA
>QMMB01000265.1 GCA_003647035.1 Deltaproteobacteria bacterium
CCGCGGAAGACTCATGCCCCCCTCATCGGCCCGCCCGAGCGCGGGTTTCTCGAAATCGTCCCTGGGAAGGTGGGGGGGGGTTAGCGGGTTGGTTTTGGGGTTCTTGCTAGGCTGGTTGTTGCGGCGTCTGTGATTGCTTTTCGTAGGTTGTCGTCTTCGACTCGGCTTAGGGCGCGGCCGAGTTCCTCGGGTAGGGATGCGAGTCGGACCGGTTCGGGGGGTGGGGGTGGTTCCTCCGGGTGCCTGGGAAGGTCGGGGAGGGGGCCCACTTGGAAGCGGATCTTTTCGATGGGGGTGTTGGGGGCGTGTTTGCGGAGGCGGGTGAGGAGGTCGTTTGTCAGGTAGTGCAGCTCGTTCGCCCAGACCGAGGAGGTGACGTGGACGATGAGGATGCCGCGAGAGAGCCGGACCGGCCGCGCGTGCTCCAAGATGCGCGGGGGCACCGAGCGGCCCCACCAAGCGAAGACCTTGGCGGCCTCGAGTTGGTCCGGTGCCGGGTAGACGCTCTTCAGCACCTTGGCGACCGATTCTAGCTCTCCCTTTTTGCGTTTAGCCATCGTCGAAGCTCGCCTTGTAGAGGGCGAGGAGATCGTCTTCGGTGCATCGACGGGGATTCCGCTCGTGGCATGGGTCGGCGAACGCGAGCTCCGCTAGCCGTGACAAATCACTCTCCTGAACGCCCTGGGAGCGGAGACCGGAAGGCAGGCCGATCGATCCACGCAGTGCGCGAACGGCGCCGGCGCATTCGAACGACAGCGTGCTCTCGTCGTCGCCGCGGACGCCAAGCTGATGAGCGACCTCCGCGATGCGGTCGGGGACGGCGACACGATTGAAGTCGAGTACAGCAGGCAGGCAAATCGCGTTGGCGAGCCCGTGGTGCATGCCGAGCTCGGCCGAAAGCGGATGTGCCAACGAATGACAGGCGCCGAGGCCTTTTTGAAATGCCACCGCACCCATCATGGCAGCCTTGAGCATGTCCGCGCGCGCCCTCAAGTCGTTGCCGTCGTCGGTGGCCGCTCTGAGCGAGCGATGACAGAGGCGAACCCCGCCAAGTGCGATGGCGTCGGCCATGGGGTGATCGCCGATCGACGCGTAGGCCTCGATGCAGTGCGTGAGGGCGTCCATGCCTGTCGCGGCCGTCATGCTGGGAGGCATGGTTTGGGTCATCAGTGGATCGAGGATCGCGACCTCTGGCAGCAGGAGCGGCGAGAAGATCACCGTCTTGCGGTTTGTGGCTTGAATCGTCACTACGCCACTGCGGCCGACTGCGCTGCCTGTGCCTGCGGTGGTCGGGATCGCCACCATCTTCGGGAGCGGCCCGTTGATTTTGTCGCCGCCGCCGATCGCGTCGTCGTACTGCGCGAGTGGCCCAGGATGCGTGACCGCCAGGCGGACGAGCTTGGCCACGTCGAGCACGCTGCCACCGCCAATTCCCAATACGAGGTCTGCTTTGAAGTCGTCGAACACGCGAGCCGCCCCAAGCACTTCCGACTCGAGAGGATTGGATGAGATGTCGAGCGCAGACTCGTGCGGGAGCCCTACGGCGTCGAGCGCGTCGCGAATCGCATCGAGCAACCCCGCTTGCTCGACCCCACGATCCGAGACCAACAGCACGCGCGCTGCTCCGAGTTGATGGGCTTCGTTCGCGCACTGCGCCGCGGCCCCCTGGCCAAACAGCACGCGGGTCGGGAAGCTCCAGGCGACCAAGTCGTGTGCATCCGTCATTCTTTTCCTACGCGCCTCTCCATCAGGGCCTGAATCGCGTTGTCTGGGCTGATGCGATCCTCGGTCAAGGCAACGAACGTGGCTGAAATCGGGGTCTCCAGTCCGAGTCGCCGCGCGTGCTCCAGCAAGTGGCGGGCAACGTCGATGGCTTCGACGTAGGCGCCGACCTTGCCCCTCGCGTTGCTGAGCTTGGCGCCCTGCGCCAGAGCGCGTCCGAGTTGGAACTCGGGGCGTTGATCTCCCGCCACAGCCGCGATGAGATCACCGAGGCCCGCAAGGCCCATGAAGGTCGACTCCTTCGCCCCAAGCGTCTGTCCGACGCGGGATACTTCGACCATGCCCCGCGTGGCGAGCACCGCAAGAGTGCTAGGCTCCGCGCCGATCTCCTGCGCGTACGCCAGCACGACCATCAGGAATCCCACGGTGGCGCTCGCGAGCTCGACGCCAACCACGTCCGGTGTGTCGTAGATGCGGAGCTCCCCTCCGCCGAGCGCATCGCGGGCCATCTCGGTCAGTTCCGGGAAGCCAGTTCCGAGGATCGCGCCACTCGGCCGCCCTTCGGCCAAGGCGTCGGCTGCGAGTGGTCCAGCGAGCGCTCCGATTCGGCGACACACGGTCTTCTCGCGAATGATCTGGGTGACGGTCTTGAGCTCCGCGCCGATCAGCCCGCGACTGACGTGAATGATCAGGTGCCGTCCATCCACGACTTTGCCGAGCTCCTCGGTTGCGGCCACGGCATGGAGCGCCGGCACCGCCAAGAAGATCAGCTCCGAATCTCCGATGTCCGCGATATCAGTCGACATTCGGATCCCATCGGGCAGCTCGCGATCCTTCCGGCTCCACAATACTACTTCGTGCCCATGTCGCGCCGACGCTTGCGCCACGGCCCGGCCACACCCTCCGGCGCCGACGACTCCGATTCGAAGGCTCATCGATGAACTCCGAGGTTCTCGATCTCGCATGCCGCCTGCCGCTGGTCGGGGCTCGCGATGGCTTCGGCAAAGGGGACGAGACGATTCTGGTAGTAGAGCAGAAGCGAGGGGTCGCCGATCACGACGCGGTCCCCCTCGAGTCTCGCGGCAGTCGAACTGTGATAGCCATTCCAGATGCTCGGGGCCCGTTCGAGAAGCTCCTGAGGAGTGTCTCCCTTCACGACTTCGCTGGTCCTCACTCGGCCCTGGCGCTCCAGCTCCTGCAGGCGATCGCGGGCTTCGCCGAGCTCGCGGCCCAGGGTCTCACAGTCGAGACCGATCTCTCCGCGAAGCCGTTGCCGCGCGAAGAGGTCCATTCCCGGGGTCGATTGCACCAGATGCCGGAAGAGCACGTGCGCGACGACCTGCGTACTCATCAGGACCGTGTCCTGCTCATAGCGTTTCGCGAGCACCTCTCCGAGCTCCCTGGTGTATGCGCCGTCCCTAGCTGGATCGGTGACGGGCTTGCCACGCCGCTCGATGTAGCCTCCCGAGTCGATCTCTCGCCCATTGGGTGTCAGCGATTCGCCCCGGCTGCCGACGTTGTTGCCAAACGGATCGATCGGGTCGCCAAACCGAATGATGCAGGCGCCACGCATCCCGACGACCTTGCGAAAGAAGGAGAACCAGCGATCGATTCGCGAGAACTCGTCGTCCTCGATGATGTATCTCGCTTCGCCCTCGTCCATGAGCCAGTCCTTGATGAGGGTCTCCGCCTCGAGGACGAGCGCGTAGTTGATGGTGGTCGGCACGAACCACACCGGCCGGTCGACTCTGCGCACCCGATTCATCGAGAACGCTTCGACCGCAGAGCCCAGCAAGCCGAGCTTGAGACGCCGCTCGATCATTCCAGAGCGGCTCCGTGTACCCCCGGGGAAGAACAGCGAGTGATAGCCCCGCTCGATCATCACCTGGGAGTACAGCTTCAGTATCTCCTTATATAAGTTAACGCGAATCCGCCGGTCCACACGATATGCCCCGAGGTTGTGCATGAAGAAGCTGATGATCGGGTTGGTGAAGAGGTTCTTGCCGGCGCCATAGATGGTGGGAGGCAACCCGGAGACTTCGAGCGCTTGGGAGAGCACGATCGAGTCGAGGTTCGAAGAGTGGGTTGGAACGAAGACTAGGCTTCCCTCGCTCTGCAGCTTTCGGAGGTGTTCGACGTCCCCTTGGACCTTCAGGACGCGCCCCACGGCGTCCGGCGCAGGCGCCATGAGGTGTCGCGGTTCCATGATGCCCCCGATCATTCGAGGTACCGCCCGGCGTGCAAACCGGTAGACCCGGGGGTCGAAGTTGCCGGCGACGTCGCGGGTCATGTTGGTGACGATGGTGTGCAGGACTCGTCGCTGCTCGGTGTCGTCCATCTTGCCGATGCGTCGAATCATGGAGCGCCAGTAGCCGAGCCGGTCGTGCGCTTCTTCGTCATGCTGTTTCTCGAGGCGCCGAATTTCGTGAAAGGCGGCGTCGTTGAGCGCAATCTCGAGTCGCCCGCGATCGGACTCGTGCGCCATGCAGACGCGATTCACGACTTCCGACACGATGTCGTCGCGTTCGCTGTTGAACCAGCAGAACGAGGGATCGCCCGGCCGAGGCACATAGGGTTTGATGTGCGGCAGACGAAGGGGGCGTTCCGACAAGAAGCGTTTCAACATCAGGACCTCTATACAGCCTCGAAGTAGCGCCGAAGCTCCCAATCGGTCACGGCCTTGCGGTACTCGCGGCACTCCCAGTCGCGGCTGCGAATGAAATGGTCGACGAATTCTTCGCCGAGCGCTTGCCTCGCGGCTTTGCTGCCACGAAGCTCTTCCACGGCCGCTTCGAGGGTGAGGGGCAGTGGCAGCGCGGGGTCGCCGCCGCTCGTTGCGTCACCCACCGTCATTGCGGGCGGGTCGATCCGATTGGCGATACCGTAGAGTCCTGACCCCAGGCATGCGGCCATCGCGATGTAAGGGTTGATGTCAGCCGCCGTTTGCCGGAGCTCGATGCGAGTCGCGTGATCGCTCTGTCCGAGGATGACCCGTGAGCCGCACGTGCGGTTCTCGATGCCCCAGGATGAATTGAGCGGCGCCCAAACGCCGGGGACGTACCGCTTGTAGCTGTTGACGAACGGCGAATACAGCGCGGTGAGCTCCGGCGCGAGCGTGACCAGGCCTCCTAGATAGTGAAGGCCGGTCTCGCTGAGGTGGTCGGCCCCTGCGGCGGCGAAGAGGTTGATCTGGCCGCCCGCGTCCCAGAGGCTCTGATGAATGTGGCCGCTCGAACCAGGCATGTCCGCATTCCACTTCGCCATGAACGTGACCGACAGATCATGGCGCGCGCAGATCTGCTTGAGTGTGGTCTTGAACAGTGCCCCTTTGTCGGCCGCGGCAAGCACGTCGTCGTAGCGGAGCGCCGCTTCCCATACACCGGGGCCGGTCTCGGGGTGAAGCCCTTCGATCTCGATGTCGTATGCCCCGCAGGTGTCC
>QMMB01000266.1 GCA_003647035.1 Deltaproteobacteria bacterium
CAGTGTGGGCGGGTCGGTGCAGCGCACAGGTTTCCACGCCGATCTGAGCGGGTGGGGCGCCGCGAGCTGAAGGCGCCAGAGCAGGGCAGGCGCGTCGGTCAGCGCGTCGTAGGTGTGGGTCGCGGCGGGGAGGATGTGCGTTTCGCATCGGGCCAACGCAGCTTCCCATTTTCCGACAGCGATTTCGAATATCGCCATGTGCCATTGGATGTGGGTCCAGTCGCTTCCGCTTCCATCACGGCCCCCGAGCCACGTCCCGAGCAGCCGATGGCCGAGCTCATGCCGCCCCTCGTCCAGCATGCGGTGAGCCATGACATGCGCCTGGCCCGCGTCGCCGTGCGAGAACACACCGAATCCACTGACGTCGTGGCTTTGGGTGCGCGGCATGAGCTCGAGGGTCACGACCGGGCCGAACCCCGTGGAGAACGTCGCCCACGCTTTTTCGCCGCTCTCAGGCTGAAAAAACGAGGTGCCGCTCTCGAACTCCACATCGAAGTAACCTCCGAGGAGCTCGACGACGCGACTGGCGCTGCCCCACTCGAACGGTGACGGCGCGGGGTACTGCTCGGCCGGCTTGTACGAACGAATGAGTTGGAACATGTCGTGCACGCTCCCGCCAACCGCCCAGTTGGCGAGAGAGATACGGCCACCCGGGCGAACCACGCGTGCGAGCTCTCTGGCGACGGCTTCGGGATCCCGGGCGAACATCACGCCGAAGGTGGAGATGATCGCGTCGAAGTGGTCATCCGGGAAGGGCAAAGCCTCGGCGTCGCCGACTAGAAAGTTGATGCCGGTGCTCAGCGCTGTGGCCGCCTCGATCACCTCTTCGCCGAGGTCGACACCGGTGACGATGGCGCCACGCAGCGCCCTCGAGCGAGCCGCCCAGCCCGTTCCCGTGCCTACATCGAGAATGCGCTCTCCCGGCTGCGGATCCAGGGCGTCGACCGCGTGCTCGATCGCGTCGGCTATCCCTCGGCTGACCTGGTCGTACTTCTCTCCGCCGGCGCCCCAAGTGCGGACAGCCTGAGCGTTGGTCGGAAGGACGGTGGGCTGCGTTAGTTGTGTTTGCGGTTGTGTGGTCATGGCGGTCTCCTTTGGTGGTGAGTCCCGTTGGGGACATCTCCATCCTGGGCGGCCGCCGTTTATCGAGCGTCAGAACGAACGCTATGAGCCGTCTATTCTTCGTCTATAATCCGTCCTCGATGGCCAAGACCCTTCGCCTCAACGTCCTTGGCCCGTTCCACGCACAGTGGTCGGACGGGACCGCGCTCGACGTGACGGGCAAGAAAATCCAGGGATTGCTTGGGTATTTGGCCGTCGAGAGCGCCCGGCCCCATAGCCGAGAGCAGATAGCTGCCCTCCTTTGGAGCGAGACGGGGGACGAGAGGGCCCGACACAACCTCCGGCAGGCCTTGTCGAAGATTCGACGTTCCAATGGCGCATTGATCTCATCGAACGGCGAGACCTTGGCGTTGGACCTCGAGCTGTGCACGGTCGATGCCCGCGATTTCGAGGGCCTGGCGCGGAGCAACGAGGTCGCCGACCTCGAACGGTGCATGGCGCTCTACCAGGGCGACCTTCTCGACGGCCTCGTCCTTCGCGAGGCGCTCTACGATGAGTGGCTTGTCGGTGCCCAGCATCACTTTCGCAGAACCGCGTGCGATGTCATCGAGAGGCTCGCTGCCGGTCTTGCCGAGGTAGACCGCCTAGAGGACGCAGTCGATGTGCTCAACCGCCGCGTTGCGATGGACTCCGCCTGCGAGTCGGCGCACCGAGGCCTCATGGAGATCTTCGAGCGCGTGGGCCGTCGCTCCGATGCGCTGCGGCAGTATCAGTTCTTGACGGACGCGCTGTCGAGAGAGTTCGGCACGGCGCCGAGCCCGGAGACGACGGTTGTCTACGAGCGGATTCGCACTGGAGGTGGCGGCAGCGCGCAGCGGGTATCCAGTCCTCCAGAGGAGGCCGCCGTTGATTCGGAGCACGATCTGCCTGCCGTGGCGGTCCTTCCTTTCGACAATCTCTCCGGGCCTGAAGACAACTACTTCGTCGACGGAACCGTCGAAGACATCATCACGGCGCTCTCTCACTTCAGCTCGCTGATGGTGATTTCCCGCGGCTCTACGTTTGCGTATCGAGGCCGTGAGGTGTCGGACCGCCAGGTGGCGACCGAGCTCCGCGCCCAGTTTCTCGTTCGGGGCAGCGTCCGAAGGGCTGGCGATCGGGTTCGCCTCAACGTGCAGCTCCTCGATGCGCACGCCGGGTCGACCTTGTGGGCGCACCGTTTCGACCGTGAGCTCGAGGATGTCTTCGTCGTGCAAGACGAGCTCTCGTCGACCATCGTCTCGACACTGGCGGGCAGGGTTGAAGCGGCGCAGCTTGCGAAAGCTCGGCGGGCGCCACGCGGGCGTCTGGACGCATACGACTACTTGCTTCGTGGCAAGGAGCATCACAACCGGGAAACCCGCGGGGACACCGAAGCAGCGATCGACATGTTCGAGCATGCGATCGAGGCCGACCCGGGCTACGCGCAGGCCCATGCTTGGCTCGCGTGCGGGCTCGGTATGGCGATGCGCTTCCGGCCCCTCGAGTACGACGAGCTTCTCGATCAAGCCGAGGCCGCTGCCAATCGTGGCCTGACGCTGGACGAGTCAGACAGCGAGTGTCTTCGCATCCTCGCGCAGATCGCGCTGTTGCGACAAAACCCACGGCTCCCGATACGCCACCAAGAGCGGGGGCTCTTTCTCAACCCCAATGACGATCGGTCGGTCTGCGCGATGGGCGAGATTCTATCCTTCGCCGGGCGGTCCGAAGAGGCCGAAGGTTGGATACGAAAGGCCATGCGTCTCAACCCCTATCATCCGCCGCGCTACTGGTCGCATCTCGCGCGCGCGCTTTTCCATCAGGGGCGGTACCGCGACGCGCTCGAGGCGCTGCAGAACTTCACTGCGCCCCGGGTTCGCGAGCTGGCCTTCCAAGTGGCTGCGGCCAGCATGCTGGGAGACGCCGACGAAATCGGCAAGTACGTTGCCGGCCTTCGCAAGATGGCGCCCGACTTCGATGTCGAGCGCTTCGTCGACACACTTCCGTATGGCGACGACGACGATCGAGCTACGCTTCGCGATGCACTTCTGGCACTGGTCTGAGATGGCGTCCGAGCGCAAGAAAGCCCTGCGGGCGGGGCAGTTTACCACGGCGCGCGAGGTTCAACCGTGGTGGTATCGGGCGACCAATGGCCTGGGCCGAATGCTCCCTAGCTTCGGCACCCCGTCCGCGGAAGCATGGTTCGCCAAAGCCAAGCGTCAGAATCCGGGTGTTGGCGATCCCAGACCCGAGACGCTGGCTGCGCTCGAGGCGCTCGTGCGTTCATTGCGCGAGGATGCAAAGTTGAGTTTTTCCGGACGCATCGCGTCTGCGATGGACTGCGGGCGAATGGCTAGCCAGCACCTGCTGATCGACCGGGCGATCCGCGAGACCCGAGAGATCCTCGACACGGAGATCCCTGCACCGATTTTCCTCATTGGTTGGATGCGCACCGGCACGACCTTCGTTCATCGGCTGCTGGCGCAGGATCCGGAGACTCGGACCATGCCGTACTGGGAAAGCATGTACCCAGTTCCGCCACGGCGCGGGAAAGACGACCGACCCGAGCGGCTTGCCGGCGTGCTCAAGCAACTTGAGAGCCTCTCGCCCAACTACGAAGCGATCCATCCGATGGGGGCGTGTGAGCCGGAGGAGTGCGTTGCGCTCTTCACAAACGTATTTCGCACCCTTCAATACAACGTGCAGTATCGCGTGCCTGGGTACATCGAATGGTTGCAGGGCCAGGATCCGCGCATCGCATACGGTCAGTACCGGCAGCAGCTTCAATTGGTGCAGTACCACCGGCCGCACGGCGTCCGCTTCGCGCTCAAGGACCCGACGCACTCGGTGTTCCTCGACACCATCCTCGAGCTCTTCCCCGACGCGCGCTTCGTGTTCACCCATCGCGACCCGGCTACGACGATGAGCTCCTTGTGCAGCCTCTATGCATACACCCGCGCGCTCTTCAGCGACGAGGTCGACCCGCAGACGCTCGGGCCGGAGCTGATGAACAGCTACCTGCCAGGGTCGCTCGAGCGTGCGCTGGAGCTCGTCGACGGCCTGTCCCCGGGTCGAGTGGCGCACGTGCGGCACACCGATGTCCGTGCAGACCCGATCGCGACGATGGATCAGGCCTATCGGGACCTTGGCATGGAGCTGAGCGACCCGGCGCGCACCGCGATGCAGGCGATGCTCGACGCCGAGGGCCGCAAGCCCCGCGACATCCACATTCACAGCCCCGAAGGCTTTGGGCTGAGCGCTGCACGGATTCGCGGACGCCTAGCGGGCTACTGCCAACGCTTCGACCTATGAGGGGTCGGGCCTCTTGCTCAACTTGGCTTTCGCCGTGTCGAACAAGCGACGGGCTTTGACCCCGCCCCAGATGAACAGGACCAGCAACACAATCAGAACGATCATGTTGACCCAGGGGACGTATACGAACTCCGAGTCGACTTTCTCTAAGGTGAGGACGTTCGGGAACATGTTGAGGATCGGGATTCGTAGCCCGTAGTACTTGAGCAGCACGGTTTCGCCGGCGTCCAACGTGGCGAAGTTCGACGCCTGCGCTGCGACGTCTTCGGAGTCGAATTTGAGATACCAGCCGTTGTCCTCGTTCCGAAAAGCGAGTGCTTCTTTGGTCTTCAGGTCTACCGCATACACGAGCCCGACGTCGCGACTCCGGGTTTCCCCCGTCGCCGGGTCTTTCTGGTCCCTAATCTTGGTCTCGGTCTTGGTGATCGAGACTTTGGTCGCGCGAGGCATGAAGTAGTAGAGCGTGCCCGCAAAGAGCAGTGCCACGAGCACCGCCAGCGCTACCCCCAGTTTTCGCATCGTCGTCATAGGGGCGAGTCATACGGCCAATTGGGGCCCATGCGCAAGCGCGTCATGCGCCTATTCGGGGCAGTCGCCTGTGTCCTTGAAGAGGTCTTGCGTGGAGACCGTGTGCTTGAACTCCGCGAGGTCGATGCCGAAGAATCCCGCGGTGACGGTGCGCTGGAGCGACTGCTGAGCCCCGCTGGCGATGCAAAGGCCGGACAAAGGGTCCCCGCGGAGCTGGCCCGAC
>QMMB01000267.1 GCA_003647035.1 Deltaproteobacteria bacterium
ACCCCATCCTCGTCGGTCCGGGCCACGGCGTACTCGTGCGCCACGAGGTTCATCCCGTCGCGCAAAGGCGTCACCAGGGCTACGTCGGCCGCGCGGTAATGCGCGAATAGCGCCCGTTGGCTGAGGTCGCGATAGAGATAGTGAATCGGAACGCAGCCGGTCTCCGCGTAGCGCCCGTTGATGTCGCCCACCATGCGATCGATCTCTTCCTTGAGGTCGGAATACGCTTTCACGTCGGTGCGGCTGGGCACCATGATCTGGATCAACGCGCATCGGGTGCGGGCCGTCTTGTCGCGGCGAAGCAAGCGCTCGAAGGCGGCGAGGCGTTCGGGAATCCCCTTGGTGTAGTCGAGGCGGTCGACGCCGAGGAGCAGCTGGCGGTTCCCCATCGATTGACGGATCCGATCGACGTCGCGCCCGACGTCCGGGTCGATCGCGAGCGCCTGCAGGTCGTCCACCGGGATTCCAATCGGCGCAGCGATCGTCTTCACTTTTCGGCCGCCGTACTGGACTGTTCCACGCGAAACTCGGTGGGCGGTGAAGCGCTGGACGCACTGGCGGAAGTGCTCGGCGTATTCCGGAAGGTGGAAACCGAGGACGTCTGCACCGAGCAGACCCTCGAGGATTTCCTCACGCCACGGAAGGATGCCGAACGTGTCCGGCGGCGGCCAGGGGATGTGGCAGAACCAGCCGATCCGAGCCTTCGGCCGCTTGGCTCGCAGCAGGCCGGGTACGAGCATCAGGTGGTAGTCCTGAACCCAGATCAGATCGCCCGGCCCGCTGGTCGACAGGGTGGTATCGGCAAACTCTTGATTGGCGCTTACGTAACTCGACCACGGTGCCTCTCCCACCTGAATTGTCGGCTCGAAGCCGTGCAGCAGCGGCCAAAGCACCGCATTCGAGACGCCTTCGTAGAACCCGCGCTGTTCCGACCCCTTGAGCGAGATGTGTGCGAGGTCATATGCGAGGTGCGGCGCCGGAACCGTGACCGAGTCGAAGTCTTTGGCGGGCTTCGCGCTCACCCAGACCCCCCCGCGCCTTTGCAAGACCGGGTCGAGCGCCGTCACCAAGCCACCCGCCGCACGGACCCAGCGTTCGTGTCCCCGGGTAGCTTCATGCCGATACGGGCCGCGGTTCGACACGACCACGAGCTTTCGGCTCTTTCTCGCCATCGAGTCGCATTGTAGTCTGCGAGGCGTCATGGACCCAGCGCAGTTTCTTCAAGGCCGCAGCCGAGAGACCGACATCCGCCGCGATGCCCGCGGTCGCTGGTTCAACGGCGACGATCAGATCGACCACCCGAACCTGACCCGCTCGTTCGATAGCTGGGTAGACCGCGCCGAAGATGGCCGCTTCTGCCTGAGCAACGCGATCAACTGGGCGTACGTCGAAATCGACGGACCCGCGTACTTCGTAAAGGACATCGAGGCCAGGGCCGATGGGATCGGTCTGCTTCTCTCGGGGGACCTGCGGGAGCTCCTAGAACCAACCTCTCTTCGGCAGGGGCCTGAGGGAGCGCTGTGGTGTGCCGTTCGAGAAGGCCGGTGCCCAGCCCGTTTCGACAATCACGCTGTCAGCAAGATGAGCCAGTGGATCAGCGAGGACGAAGAAGGGATCTACGTCCTGGTCGCGGAAAAAAAGGTGCGCCCGCCCGAGATCGACGATCCACTTTCGCTCGGGCACGGAAAGCGCTAAGGCATTGCCGTGTCTCGTCGTGAGCTCATCGCCACCATCATCGTGGCCGCGATCGCGTTCCCCTTGGTGTTCGTTTTCACCGGGGCGGTCGCGGATGCCCGAACCCATGCACGAGAGGCTCCGTTCCGGGCACTCCTCGGCAACGCGCGCTTCGAACAGCTAATGGACGGCCAGGGTGGCGTTCCCCACTACTTGGGTGCGTCGCGTCTCGCGCCCGACTTTACGCTTCCCACGCAAGGCGGCGGTGAATGGAAGATGTCCGAGCAGCGTGGCAAGGTCATCGTCATGAACTTCTGGACGGTTACGTGTCGTCCCTGCATCCAAGAGATGCCGACGATCGAGCTTCTAGCCGAGATCATCGAGGACTGGGGTGATGTCGAAGTCGTTGCAGTCTCTACGGACCGGAGCTGGGAAGAAGTCGAGACGATCATTCCGCGCTCCTCGCGCATCACGAGCCTGCTCGACGCAGACCGTAAAGTAGTTACCGAGCAGTTCGGTACCAACCTCTTTCCCGAGACTTGGATCATCGATGCCGACGGCGTGGTGCGCTTTCGATTCGACGGTGCGCTCGACTGGTCGGACCCCGTCGCACTAGACTTGATTCGCGCCTATCGTTGAGCGCTCAGGTCTCCGCGAGGAGATGCCGCGAGATCCATACCCCGAAGCTGACGAACAGCAGGTCGAACGCGCCGAGGATGCGCATCCAGCTTTGGACCTCGGCCATCGAGGCCCCGCCAAAGAGCTCGCGCGTCGCGACCGCGGATGCGAGGAGGGCCGGAGCTACCAAGGGGAACACCACCACGCTCAACATCAGATCACGAGCCCGCGTGCGGATGCCCACCGCGGAAAACAGGGAAGCCGTCGCAACGAAGCCAACCGAACCGAGGAATACCAGAGCGAGGAGCGGTAGCATCACCCCGCTTGGTTCGATCTGGAAGAAGATCAAGCACAGTGGGACGAGCAGGAGCTCGACCATGAACAGCAGGACGAGAGCGCTCAATGTCTTGCCGATGTAGATCGAGGCTCGTGGAATCGGCGCCAGCAACAGCCCAAACACCGCGTCGTTTTCGCGTTCCAGCGCCCAGCTTCGGCCGATCAGGAGAATCCCGCAGAACAGGATCGAGATCCAGAGTACGCCCGGCGCGACGTCCGGCGCGCTGAGTGGGTCCGTGTAGAACGCGAGTGAGCCGAGGGTGACGACCAGGACGGCAAAGAGACCGGTCGAGGTCAGAATCTCTTTGGTCCGCAGCTCGAGCTGCAGGTCTTTGAGGGCCACCAGCCATGCGGCGCGAAGGGTGTTCATGCTTCGGGCTCCACGATGCGACCGCGGTCCATGTGAAGAACGCGGTCTGCCACTGCGCTCGCAAACTTCGCCTCATGGGTCACGATGATCACGATCGCGCCTTCTCGTTTTTCCTGTGCGATGAGCTCGACCACCGAGGCGGTCGATTTCTCGTCGAGGCCGGTCGCCGGCTCGTCCATCAGGAGCAGGCGAGGCTCGTGCAGCAGGGCGCGGGCAATGGACACCCGCTGCGCCTGGCCTCGCGAGTATGTGCGTACCGGGCGGTTCCAATACTCGCCGAGCGCGAGCGCTTCGCAGAGATCGGTGGCGCGCTTCTCGGCGTAGGCGATGCTCTGCAACCGGGCGGCAAGCAGGAGGTTCTCATGTCCGCTGAGCCCCGGGTAGAGCTGAAGCTGATGCGCGACGAAGCCGATGCGACCTCGGAGGTCGTCGGCTCGTGCGACGCCATGTTGTCCGTAGCGAATCTCTCCCCGTGTCGGGTAAGCGAGCATCGCGAGGAGCCAGAGAAGCGTCGACTTACCCGAGCCGTTCGAGCCCTGGATTACAGAGACTGTCCCGGCTTCGAAGCTCAGGTCGACGCCTGCCAGCGCCAGCGTGGGTCCGTAGGATTTAGCCAGACCAGCAACCGAGACTTCTTCAAAATCGAGCTTCACCGGTCCGCACTCTAGAACAAGTCTCGCACAATGCCGTCAAGTTTCAGCCAGCGGTCCTGTGGAACGCGTAACCAGTCTCCGGCCTGCACGAGGTTGCCCCTCTCGAGGGCACGTTCGACCTCCCGCTCGCGGCCAATCTTCGGGTCGCGACCGGCTCGCTTCTCGGTCGCGGCGAGGTTCATTCCGTCGATGGTTCGAAGTCCGAGCATCAGTGCCTCACGGATGATCTCTTCGGGCCCCAGCTCTTCGACTTCCGCTCCGAGCGTGTCCTGTTCGAGGTACCGCTGTGGATTGGGGTCGTTCCGCCATCGCTCCGCGCGCCCGGGTCCGTGGTCGAGACAGCCGACCGCCGCGGCACCCAACCCGACATAGGCACCGCCTCGCCAGTAATGAAGATTGTGGCGCGACTCCTGTCCTTCGGCCGAGTAGTTCGACACCTCATAGTGGGTCCAGCCGAGGTCGGCGAAGCATTCTTCAGCGTGTTCGAACAGGTCGGCGTACTGTTCTTCAGGGGCCACTCGGAGCTTGCCCGCGCGGTGCAGCGAGCCGAACATCGTCTTCTCTTCGATCGTGAGGGCGTACGCGGACACGTGCTCGACGCCCGTGTCCGCAATGCGCGCGATATCTTCGCCGAGCTCGGCCAGTGTCTGGCCCGGCATACCGAACATCAAGTCCGCGCTCACACGGGGCATCTCGTCTATCGCCTCCCTGAGAGCAGCTACCGCTCGTTTCGAATCGTGCAAGCGTCCGAGAAACCGTAGATGCGAGTCTCGAAGCGATTGAACACCGACCGAGAGGCGCCCGACGCCGGCTTCGCGAAGCAGCGCAGCATTCTCCCTCGTCAACGAGCTCGGATTGCACTCGACCGTCACCTCGAGCTCGTCACTGACGAGCTCGAACGCGCTGGTGATTCCCTGCAGCGTTCGATTCAATGCGTTGGGCCCCCAGAGTGACGGCGTTCCTCCACCGAAGAAGATCGATTTCAGCTGGCGTCCCTGCAGGTCCGCGGCGCGTGCACCCAGTTCACGCAGCACTGCGTCGGCGTACCCTTCGTGTGGTACCGCGTTTGCGCGAATTGGCTCGGTCGCGAAGTCGCAGTACGGACACTTGCGCGCGCACCATGGGAAGTGGACGTAGACGGAAGTTTGTGTGGGTTCGCTTGACATGCGGGGTGCCGGGCAGGAGGTATACTCCGGTTTTTGGAGCTGGTCGCAGATGACCCTACCGGTGTTTCCCTCGCTACGAATTACGGCTGACGCCCTGGTCCCCCAGGGGGCATTCGCTGAGGCTCAGGCTGCCTTCCTGAAGCCGGACGCTGAGGTCGTAGCGCGCCTCAGCGCGCTGCTCCGTGAGAAGAACGTCGGCGTCGTTGCCCACTTCTACATGGACCCAGAGCTGCAAGGTGTGCTCTCGGCCTGCGATTGGCCGCACACTCACGTGTCTGATTCGCTCGCGATGGCCGACCGTGCGATCGCGATGGCCGAGCA
>QMMB01000268.1 GCA_003647035.1 Deltaproteobacteria bacterium
CTAGGACAACAGGCGCTGCGCTTCGGCAACGACGCGCTCGACCGTGAGGCCATACTTCTCGTAGAGCTGCTTGTACGGCGCCGACGCGCCGAACTGTTCGATGGTGACGAACGCAGCGTCGTTGCCGACCCAGCGGTCCCAGCCTTGGCGAATGCCCGCCTCGATGACGACCTTAGCGGCGACGCCGCGCGGCAGGACCTCCTGCTGGTAGCCTTCGTCTTGCTGCTCGAAGAGCTCCCAGCACGGCATGCTCACCACGCGCACGGCGGCGCCTTCCTGCTCGAGCACGTCGGCTGCCGCAAGCGCAATCTCTACCTCGCTGCCGGTCGCCACCAGGATCACGTCCGGCCCGCCACCGCCAGCTTCACGCAGGGTGTAGGCCCCGCGCGCTGCCTTTTCGGCACTCGCGACCGTGCTGCGATCGAGCACCGGCACATTCTGTCGTGTCAACGCGAGCGCTGCTGGACCGTCCCATCGAAGGGCCGCCTTCCAGCACTCGCGCACCTCGTTCGCATCCGCGGGTCTGAACACAGCAAGCTCGGGAATCGCGCGTAGCGCGGCGAGCTGCTCCACGGGCTGGTGGGTCGGACCGTCCTCGCCAAGGCCGATGCTGTCGTGCGTGTAGATGTAGCGGGTGTGGAGCTTCATCAGCGCAGCGAGGCGGATCGAAGGCCGCATGTAGTCGCTGAATATCAGGAAGGTCGCGCCGAATGGGATCACGCCGCCGTGAAGCGCCATCCCGTTCATCGCTGCACCCATCCCGTGCTCACGAATGCCCCAATCCACGTTGCGCGGGATCCCGTCGGCCTGAGCCAGGAAGCTCGAGAGACCCTTCATGTGGCTGTTGTTCGACCCCGCAAGATCCGCAGAGCCTCCGACCAGCCCGCCCATTTTCGAGGCCAGCGCGATGGGCACGGCGCCGCCCGCTCTTCGCGTCGCGGTGCCTTTGGGGTCGGCGTCGAAGACCGGTAGATCGGCGTCCCAATCCGCGGGCAGCTCGCCAGCCAATGCCCCCTCGAGCTCGTTCGCTGCCTCAGGAAACTCGGCCCGGTACTCTGCGAGACGGGCTTGCCATGCCTCGTGGCTCTTCGCCCCACGATCCCGAATCGCTTCCGCCGCTGCCGCGAGCTCGTCGGGCACGAAGAACAACGGCTCGGTTGGCCATTCCATGATCTGCTTGGTGGCGATGATCTCGTCTTCACCGAGCGGCGCTCCGTGCGCGCCCGAGGTGTCGCGCTTGTTGGGCGAAGGATCGCCAATGATCGTGCGTACCCGGATGAAGCTTGGGCGAGCGTCCGCGACCGCCGCGTTCGAAGCCCCGATCAGCGCTGCGAGGTCGTTCCCATCTGCGACGCTTTGCGTATGCCAGCCGTACGACGCGAAGCGCGCCAACACATCCTCGCTGAAGCTGAGGTCGGTCCTGCCGTCGATCGTGATCTCGTTGTCATCCCAGAACACCGTGAGCTTTCCGAGCTCGAGGTGACCGGCGAGCGACGCAGCCTCCGAGGCCACGCCTTCCATGAGGTCGCCATCCGACGCGATGACCCACGTACGGTGATCGAAAAGGACGTGCCCCGGCTTGTTGAACCGTGCGGCAAGATGCCGTTCCGCCATCGCCATCCCGACGCCGTTCCCGACGCCCTGCCCGAGCGGCCCCGTCGTCGTCTCGACACCCGGCGTGACGTGCGACTCCGGGTGGCCCGGCGTGAGACTTCCCCACTGCCGGAACTGGCGAATGTCATCCAGCGAAACCTCGTAACCGCTTAGATGGAGCAAGGCGTACTGAAGCATCGACGCGTGCCCGCACGACAAGACGAACCGATCGCGGTCCGGCCAATCGGGATTCGCCGGGTCATGCTTGCGCAGCTCCGAGAAAAGCGCCCAACCGAGGGGCGCGAGCGCCATCGGCGTCCCGGGGTGGCCCGAGTTGGCGGCCTGCACGGCATCCATGCTTAGGCCACGAATCGTCTTGATAGCGAGCTCGTCGAGCTGCGCGGGGTTCCCCATGCTCCTGTCCTCCTGGTTCGCGGGCCGGATCTAGCAGGCCGGACGAGAACACAAAAGGGGCGTTGAAAGGTTTTTCGGCTACGGCTGGACATGACCCCAGATCGCCACTAACAACCTCGGACGCGGGCAGTCGATTGTTGACTAGTTCAATCGGGTTTGCCGCTCTGGGCGACGCCCGCGCAGGAGCAATGGATGCCTGAGATTTTCGTGCCCAAGGAAGTGGTAGAAGGCGAGACACGGGTCGCCTGCACACCGGAAACGGCGAAACGCTACGTGAAAGAGGGCTTCGATGTCGTCGTTGAGAGTGCTGCGGGCAAGCACGCCCACTTCACCGATGAGCGTTACCGCGAAGCGGGCGCCAAGATCGTGGCCGGCACCGACGCGGAGGCCGCCTGGGGTAGCGCGGACATCGTCTTCCGAGTGTACCCCATCACGCCCGACGAGGCGTCCAAGATCAAGGAGGGCGCCATCCTCATCGGCTTCATGTCGCCCCATAAGAACCTCGATTCGGTGCGGATCCTGCGCGACCGCAAGATCAGCACCATCGCGATGGAGCTCGTGCCCCGCATCAGCCGCGCGCAATCGATGGACGCACTCAGCTCGCAGGCTTCGATCGCTGGCTACCAAGCCGTGCTCATGGCAGCGACTTACCTCGACAAGTACTTCCCACTCCTGATGACCGCGGCCGGGACGATTCAGCCCGCCAAGATCGTCATCATGGGCGCAGGCGTCGCTGGCCTTCAGGCTATCGCAACTGCACGCCGCCTCGGCGCCGTGGTCGAGGTTTCCGACATCCGCCCGGCCGTCAAAGAGCAGGTCGAATCCCTCGGTGGCCGTTTCATCGACTTTCCGATGGACGAAAGCGGCGAAGGCGAAGGCGGCTACGCGCGGGAGCTCACCCCCGAACAGCTCAAGGCCCAACAGGAAATCGTCCGTCAAAAGGTCGTTGCCGCAGACGCCGTCATCACCACGGCACTCGTGCCAGGGCGCCCCGCCCCGAAGCTCATCACCGCGGACATGGTAAAGGACATGCGCGAGGGCGCGGTCATCGTCGACCTCGCCGTCGAGCAAGGCGGCAACTGCGAGCTGTCGAAGAGCGGGGAAATGGTCATCGAACATGGCGTGACCATCATCGGCCATCCGAACATGGCCGCGTCGACCCCTGCGGACGCGAGCCTGCTCTACGCCCGCAATATCCAAGCCGTTCTTCTCGGCGCAGTCACCGAGGGAGAGGTCGTGCTGAATCTCGAAGACGAGATTTTCGCCGGCGCCCTGCTCACCCACAACGGCGAGGTCCGGCACGGACCGACCGCCGAGGCCCTCTAGGAAAGGAACCGACCATGATCATGGGACCTCTGCTCATTGGCATCTACGTGTTCGTTCTCGCTAGCTTCGTCGGCTTCGAGATGATCACCAAGGTGCCGCCGACGTTGCACACCCCACTGATGAGCGGTGCGAACGCCATCAGTGGCATCACCGTGGTCGGCGCAGTCGCTGCAGCGACGTCAGGCGCCCCCACCGTAGCAAACGTCCTCGGCGCGCTCGCCATCGTCACCGCGACCATCAACGTCGTTGGCGGCTTCCTAGTCACCGACCGCATGTTGCGCATGTTCGGGAAGAAGCGGAAATGAGCCAGGAAGTCATTCAATCGACCGTGGTCCCGGTCATCTATCTTCTGTCGACGATCCTGTTCATTTTCGGGATCAAGCGGCTCTCCAAGGTCAAGACCGCGCGGCGCGGCAACGCGCTTGCGGCCGTCGGCATGCTGCTCGCCATCGTCGGTGCGCTTCTGGAGCTCGGCGTCGTCGACTACCGCTGGATCGCCGGCGGGATGGCGGTCGGCACCATCATCGGCCTGCTGTTCGCCCTTCGCGTCCAGATGACCTCAATGCCGGAGATGGTGGCTCTTTTCAACGGTTTCGGTGGCATTGCCTCCGCACTGGTCGCGACGTCGATCTACTGGGACGAGATCGTGCAACGAGCGCCGGCCGGAGCGGTCTACGAAGTACTCGGCACCGACAAAACCGTCACGGTCATGCTCTCGATCCTGATCGGCGGCATTACCTTCACGGGCAGCCTCATCGCCCTGTTCAAGCTTCAAGGGAAGCTGAAGAAGGGCCAGCCGATCCTACTTCCGGCAAGGCACTTCATCACCTTCGGGCTGCTGATCGGGGCCTTCGTATTTGGGGGGCTGGCCGTGGCGGCAGCGGCTCCGGATTCGGTCACGTGGGTGCTTGCCCTTGGCGGGGCCTCGCTGATCCTCGGTATCCTGCTGACGATCCCAATCGGCGGGGCCGACATGCCGGTCGTCGTGTCGCTGCTCAACTCGTACTCCGGCGTGGCAGCATCGATGGCTGGTTTCGTCGTCGGTAACCCTGTGCTGATCATCGCAGGCGCCATGGTCGGCGCGGCGGGCCTTATCCTCACACAGATCATGTGCGTGGCAATGAACCGCTCGCTCCTCAATGTCTTGGTCGGCGGCTTCGGCGTCACCGACGGTGGCGCCGGCGGCGGCGGAAGCGACGAGTACACGAGCGTAACTTCGTGCGGCGCGGAAGAGACCGCGATGCTGCTCGAGAACGCGGAGTCGGTCATCATCGTTCCGGGCTACGGGCTGGCGGTCGCACAGGCGCAACACGCGGTCCGCGAGCTCGCCGACATGCTGAAGGAGCGAGGCACCAAGGTGACCTACGGGATTCACCCAGTCGCTGGGCGCATGCCCGGGCACATGAACGTCCTGCTCGCCGAGGCCGACGTCCCCTACGAGGAGCTCCTCGAAATGGACGTGATCAACCCGGAGTTCAAGAACACCGACGTGGTGATCGTCCTCGGCGCCAACGACGTCGTGAACCCCGCCGCCACCAAGGACCCGGCCAGCCCGATCGCGGGCATGCCGATCCTCAATGCCCACGAGGCCCGCTCGGTCTTCGTCGTCAAACGAAGCCTCAGCCCTGGCTACGCAGGGATCAAGAACGAGCTCTTCGAGTATGACAACACGATGATGGTGTTTGGGGACGCGAAGAAGGTGCTTCAAGAGCTAATCGGTGAAGTGAAAAACTTGTAGCGGCAGCGCAAGCCCGAAGGGCGAAGCCCGGCGCAAAGCGCCGCCAAGCCGGCGCAAAGCGCTC
>QMMB01000269.1 GCA_003647035.1 Deltaproteobacteria bacterium
GCATGCTCGGACTTCCCGACGACGTGAAACGCAAGTACGACCTCAGCTCGCTTCGAATCACCGCTGCAAGCGGATCGGCCCTACCTGGCCACCTGGCGACGGAGTGGATGGACACATTTGGGGACAATCTCTATAATTTCTACGGGTCCACCGAGGTCGCGATGGCGTCGATTGCCACGCCGGGCGAAATGCGAGCGGCGCCCGGAACCGCGGGCAAACCACCGCTCGGAACCGTCGTGAAGATCCTCGACAACCAGGGGGAGCCGCTTCCGACTGGCCAGACAGGTCGGATCTTCGTCGCGAACTCGATCTCCTTCGAGGGCTATACCAGCGGGGACGACAAAGAGCGGCTCGGGTCGATGGTCAGCAGCGGCGACGTCGGGCACTTCGACGAGGACGGCCTCCTCTTCGTCGACGGCCGGGATGACGACATGATCGTCTCTGGCGGTGAAAACGTGTTCCCCCGGGAGGTGGAAGACCTCATCGCGGGCCACGATCGCGTCGAAGAAGCCGCTGTGGTCGGGGTGAGCGATCCAGAATGGGGTCAGCGGCTCAAGGCTTTCGTCGTCCTCAAGCCCGGCGGTACTTTGAGCAAAGACGAGGTCAAAGAGTACGTGAAACAAGGCCTGGCGACCTACAAAGTCCCTCGCGAAATCGAGTTCATCGGTGCCCTCCCCCGCAACGCGACAGGCAAGGTGATGAAGAGGGAGCTCGTCGAATGAAGGCATGCTTCCTCGCCGATTGACGCCCGGTGCCCCTCACCGGTCGAGCAACAAAGTCTCTCCGATCGCTGGGATCAGCCGTCGGTCATCGTGCAGTCCGCTCCGCTCCCAGATCTCCCGCAACAACTGCGGGGGCTCTTCCAAGTGCTCGTCGGTGAGTTTGAACGTCCCCCAATGCATCGCGACGAACTTCGCTGCTCCAAGCGCCGTAAAGGCGCGAACGGCATCCTCGGGGTCCATGTGTTGCGCGCGCATGAACCAGCGCGGCGCGTATGCACCGATCGGGAGCATGGCCGCGTGAATCTCACCGCATCGCTCTCCGATGAGGGAGAACCCCTCAAACCAAGCGGTATCCCCGGAGTGATAGACCTGAAGGCCACCGCGCTCGATGACGAAGCCTCCCCACCAAGTTGCGTTCATGTCGGTGAGGCCGCGTCGGCTCCAGTGCTGTGATGGAACGAAGGTGATGTGGAGCCCTTCGATCTCCTCCTCCTGCCACCAATCCATTTCTACGACTCGGCGAAGCCCCGCGCGCTCGAACCATCTACCTAGTCCGCGAGGCACCACATAGACGGGGTCGCTCCCTAGCCGCTTTAGCGTGGGCGCGTCCATGTGATCGCGATGGTTGTGGGTGACGAGGACGACGTCGATCTTCGGGAGCGCCGGCCAATCGAGCCCCGGGGCGACGTTGCGCCGAACGACCGTGCTGAGTGTCTGCGACATCACGGGGTCGATGAGGGCGCTCTTCCCACCCAGCTGAATCAGGAAGGTGGCATGTCCGATCCAGGTCAGAGCGTCTTGGGTAGCCCGTCTGAGCGCTTTGCCATCGTTTGAGACTGCCGGAACCGGGACCCCGGTACCTCGAGTGCGCGGCCTCTTTTCGTCATGAAAGCCGAGCTGCCACTTGAGAACACGCGCCAAACCCGCTGCGCTCGCAGTTCCGTCGAGATTGAAGAACCTTCCGGCCATCGTGTTCTTTAGCCTTGCTTACTTCTTCTTGGCTGCCTTGCGCTCCGCGACCTCGGCCTGAACCTTCTCGAGGATGTTTCGGGGGACCGGCGCGTAGTTGCTGAACTCCATCGTGAACTGGCCGCGACCCGACGTGGCGGAGCGAAGGTCTCCGATGTAGCCGAACATCTCGCTGAGGGGGACGTCCGCCTTGATGCGGACGTTGGTGTGACCCTTTTCCTGAGAGTTCACCATGCCGCGGCGACGATTGAGGTCTCCGATGACATCGCCCACGTTGGCGTCCGGCACGAACACATCGACCTTCATGATCGGTTCGAGGAGCTGCGGCCCTGCCTTGGGCATGCTCTGGCGGAAGGCCGCCCTCGAGGCCGTCTCGAACGCCATCTGCGACGAATCGACCGCATGGAACCCGCCGTCGGTCAGGGTGACTTTGAAGTCGAGCAGGGGGAATCCACACAGGGGCCCCTCCTCCTTCATCACCTTGAAGCCCTTCTCGACCGCGGGAATGAACTCCTTTGGGATCCTGCCGCCGACGATCTTGGATTCGAAGACGAAGCCTTCGCCGGGCTCGGTGGGCTCGATGGTGTATTCGATCTTGGCGAACTGACCAGAGCCACCGGTCTGCTTCTTGTGCGTGTAGGTGTCTTCGATCGCCCGCGTGACGGTCTCGCGGTATGCGACCTGCGGAGCACCGACGTCAACTGCAACCCCATGGCTGCGGCGAAGAATGTCGACCTTGATGTCGAGGTGGAGCTCGCCCATCCCCTTGAGAATGGTCTCGCCGGACTCCTGGTCGACCTCCACGTGAAAAGATGGGTCCTCGGCCACCATCTTGCCAAGCGCCGTGCCGAGCTTCTCGCTCATGGCCTTGTCCTTGGTACTGATGGCGAGTGAAATGACGGGATCCGGAAACACCATCGGCTCCAACGTGGCCGGGTGTTTCTGATCGGCCAGCGTGTGACCGGTGCGCACGTCCTTGAGGCCGACCATGGCCACGATGTCACCCGCTTGCGCGGAGTCCACGATCGTTCGATCGTCCGCGTGCATCTCGACCATACGGCCGATGCGCTCGTTCTTGCCGGTGAAGGTGTTGACCAGCGTGTCGCCCTTGTTGACCGTACCCGAGTAGATACGAGTGAAGGTCAGCGCGCCGAAACGGTCCTCCATGATCTTGAACGCAAGCGCGCGTACGGGCCCGTTCGGGTCGACGATCGCGAAATTGCCGGTCTCGTTGCCTTCGAGGTCGACCTCCGGCTGGGGCGGTACCTCGGTCGGATCGGGCAAGTAGTCGACGACCGCGTTGAGCATCGGCTGGATGCCCTTGTTCTTGAACGCCGAGCCGCAGTAGGTCGGGAAAAATACCAGGTCGCGAGTGCCCTTGCGGACACAGCTCTTGAGCGTGTCGAGGTCGGGCTCGTTGCCCTCGGGATACTGCTCCATCGCGTCGTCGTCTTGTTCGACGGCAGTCTCGATGAGCTCGAAACGATACTTTTCGACGAGCTCCTTCATGTCCTCGGGGACTTCCTGGACCTCGAATTTCTCCGGCTCGCCGGAGTCATCCCATACGAATGCTTTGCGCGTGAGCAGGTCGACGATACCAACGAACTCGGCCTCGGTTCCGATGGGAAGCACCATGACCAGCGGCTTCGCGCCGAGGATGTTCTCGATCTGGTCGACGACCCGGTAGAAGTCCGCGCCCAAACGGTCGAGCTTGTTGACGAAGATCAGACGAGCAACCTTGGAATCGTTGGCGTACCGCCAGTTGGTCTCGGACTGCGGCTCCACACCGCCCGAGCCACAGAACACACCCACACCGCCGTCGAGCACCTTGAGCGAACGATAGACCTCGATCGTGAAGTCGACGTGTCCCGGGGTGTCGATGATGTTCAGCTGATGACCATCCCAGAAGCACGTCGTCGCGGCGGACTGAATCGTGATGCCGCGCTCCTGCTCCTGCTCCATGAAATCGGTGGTGGCCGCACCATCGTGCACCTCGCCGATTTTGTGGATCTTGCCGGTGAGCTTGAGGATACGCTCGGTGGTCGTCGTCTTGCCGGCGTCCACGTGCGCGAAGATGCCGATGTTTCGGTATTTACTGAGGTCTTTCATTCTTTTGCTCGTGCAATTGGTCGATTTGCCACCCGCCCGTTACCGCGAAAGCACGCTCGTGCAAGCCCACAGCAGCGGGAGGCCGAAATTCGCGGGGAAAGCAGGCGTCGAGGCGCTCATGGGCACAAGTGAGAAGCGGCCGCCCTGACTGCTATAAGGCTCGGGTGAGCTTCGACCATCCGAGGGCGCCCATCGTCATCGACCGCGTGCTCCCCGACCCTTCACCCGTTCGAGAGCTGTTGGTTCGAGGCGCCCCTTATTGGACGGTGCAGCGCTACGTGAAAAACACATCGGAAATGGCCTCCCTCAGCGATGCCGGGAAGCAAGGGCGGGGGCATCGTCCGATGTTCATCGCGCCGTGGTTCCGAGGGGATTGGGCATATGGCGAGCCCCTCATCGAGGGGGCCGAGGTCTTTCTCGAGCACGAGGGGTTTCGGAGCGCCGCACAGGAGATGTTCGAGGACGCAGTGATCGTGCCGCAGATCGTATACGTGAATCTCAACCCGCCGATCGCACAGGTCGACCCCGGGCATGTCGACATTCCAGCGTTTCGCGGCATCGATCGAACGAAGTATCCGGTTTGGCTGCTAGCCACGATGCTCAAGTCCGGATTGTTCGAGCGCTGGTACGTGCCGAGCGTCACGGCGGTGGCTTGGTACTACGAGGGGCAAGGCGGTGGATTCACCTATTGGCCAGATGGCCCTGACCGCTCCCCGATCAGCCGCCCGTGCATCGGCAACTCTGCGGTGGTCGGGGACAACGACTACATGTTCCATCGCGTCGAGGCAGTCGGACCCGATGACCGAACGGTGCCCAAAGGCCTGACCCTGCAGAGCCAACTCCGTCGGTCCTGCGACGGTTGGGAAGTGATCGAGCAGGGCGATGTGCTCGCACGGTACGACGTCGAAGAGGTGCGCGTGAGCGTGTCGTGGAAGGCGCTGGTGTTTACCGACGCAAAACAGCAGGCACTCTACGAGAATCACGAAGACGACCTGACGCTCGATCAGGCGGTAGAGAATTTGCTCGCCGATCTGGCCACCAAGGGAACCCCAACCGAGCGCCCCGCCGATCCCCTCAACGACCGCAACTTCGTCGAGACCCTAAACGCAGCGAATCGACGCGCCCCCACGGTCTGGCGCTGACACCGACGTACGTCGACTTCTACAGCGGAGGACGGCTCGGGATGGGCAGCACAGTGAATGGGTCGGCGCCTAGTCGGTAAGCTTCACCACCCGAGCCCCCTCGGGGGTGGCGTGGGTGCATAGGTCGCAGAGGGTGCATTCGTCTACGTTTTCTTCCACGACCTCGACGGCGTTGGGCTGGGAAGCGA
>QMMB01000270.1 GCA_003647035.1 Deltaproteobacteria bacterium
CCACGGGCGATTTTAAGTCGCCTGCGTCTGCCATTCCGCCACCCCGGCAATGCGGAGAGCTTCGCGTTAATGCACGAACTCGTCCACTCGGCGCGGCATTTGCGGGCCGGGGCGCTCCGGGCCTGTATCGACGATTCGATTCTTACCGTCGACGAGCACGACCTTGGGCTCGTGCGCCCTCGCCTCCTCGTCGCTCATCTCCCCGAAGGTCGCAATGATGGCGAGATCGCCGGGGCTCATGTGGTGAGCGGCCGCACCGTTGACGCAAATCACACCGGACCCGCGCGGGCCTTCGAGCGCGTACGTCGCTAAGCGCGTGCCCTGCGTAATATTCCAAACCTGGACTTCTTCGTGCTGGAGAATCCCAGCAGCGTCCAGAAGATCGGCGTCGATCGTGACGCTACCCTCATAGTCCAGGTCAGCGTGAGTGATCGTAGCTCGGTGGATCTTTCCGAGGAACATTCGTCGGCGCATGATGCGAACCTCCGTAGCGTCCCGAAGTGGGTACGCTCAGATGGACCTTGAACTTAACCCCAGGCGACCGGGGTCGCAACCGGTCGAATCATTTGCGATCCTCATGGCGAAACGCTAACGATTTCAGGAGGAAGGCGCGGAAACAAACTCCAGGCCCAGAAGATAGCCATCCGGCCGGGCCCTCGACCAAACCACCTTCGCATGCTCGATCGTCGAATGATCAGGCGCCGTCCGAACCCGCAGGGTGCAGATGTGATCAACGGGCACGCCCGTATCGACGGCAATGCGGAGGCCACCCACGCTGGCGTTGATCGCCAAGCCGGAGCCTCGCACCGGTGACAGAAGCTCGATGTCGGCGTCGAGGGCCCACCGACGGAACCGCCGTCGAGCGCCACGATGAACGGCAGCGTCAGCGCCACCTTTCGGCAAGATCGAGGAGAGTCTCTCAGCAAGGGGTGTCAAAGCACTGCGGAATGTATCGAAGCGGACTGTCGTTGGCCAGTGCTTTCTGCGGTCGGTCGTAGCAAAAACGATCGCTCAGCTACCCTTCGGGGGGACGCCCCCAACTCAATTGTTGGGTCGCATACCAAAGCTTTGCGCACCCCGCGTCGAGAGTGGTACGGTGCTCGACCCGAAGCGTATGCTTTGCTGCAGGTGGGTTGGAGGACACGCTGACAATTCAGGATATTCAGCAGGCGCTCTCGAATGCCGGAGTCGAGATTTACCGGACCGGCGATCAGGAGCTTCAGATCGCGGAACGCGTGCGCCTACACATCATGGATTCCGGCGTCCGGGTCGTCTTAAACGCCGGGCTCGTCGTCCAGTTCACGGCCCACACACAACAGTCAGACGCCCCGTCCGCACCCGCAGAAGATCTGTTCCGGCGCGTCCGCGAAGAGGTCGGCGAGCAGGCAGGAAGCCGCGGCTACCAAGAATCCCACTCTGAGATCGTCGAGGTGAAAGACCCGGTCGATGAAGCCCGCGTCCTCGACGTCTGGCACGAGGTCACCTATCGCAAATCGCTAGCAGCGGTGGCAGACGCCGTGACCGAAGTTCGCTGGGCGCTCGACCTCGAAAAGTACGTGCGCCCCTGAACCTCAATTCGCCGTCATCGGGGGCAGGTGACGTGGAAGGCTAGGGGTATAGCCGCACCACGCGCCACGCGCGGCCGTCTCGTTCATAAAGCCAGCGATCGTGCAGCCGATCATCCCGATTCTGCCAGAATTCGATCGCGGTTGGTGCGACTCGGTAGCCTCCCCAGAACGGGGGCCGTGGCACCGCAACATTCGCGAAACGGTCGCTGGTCTCCGATGTAGCAGCCTCTAGAGATTGTGGGCGGTCGAGCACCTCGCTTTGCCGTGACACCCAGGCGCCAATTTGGCTCCCACGGTCGCGGCTCGCGAAATAGGCGTCCGCTTCTTCATCGGACACCCGTGTGACGGGACCTCGGACGCGCACCTGCATACCCGTCGTGTGCCAATGAAACGCGATCTCGGCGTGCGGGTTTTCAGCGAGGTCCTTGGCCTTCGCGCTTTCAAAATTCGTAAAAAAGACGAAGCCGTCGTCGTCGAACCCTTTGAGTAAAATGAAGCGTACCGCAGGCCGACCTTCCGCGTTCGCCGTGGCCAAGACGCAACGACTTACCTCGAATGGCTCAGTTACACTCGCACGCTCGTACTCGCCGGCAAAGCGAGCAATTGGATCGTCCGTCGCCATGGCTAAGAGTCCTTCTGCAAATGTGTGCGGGCAATATCTGCCCAAGAGCCCTCGGGTTCGAGCGAGAGGTATCGTTGCCAATGAGTGCGCGCGTTCGCTCGCTCGCCCCGCTCTTCGAGTGCCATCGCCAGGTTGAAGTGGGCGTCCGCAAACGAGGGGTCGCTGTCGAGCGCAGAGCGAAAGGAGAGAATCGCCTGATCCAACTCATCCCGCTCGAAGTGGAGAAACCCAAGGTTATAGAGGGCCTCCGGTTGCTCCGAGTCGCATTGCAGCGCGCGACGGTAGAACTGCTCCGCAGCTTCGAGGTGGTCGCGACGGTACTCGAGGTTGCCTAGGTTCGTCAGCGCATTCGACAGCGTGGGGTCGAGCGAGAGTGCTTGTTGATACGCCTGCTCGGCTTGGTCGTAGGTTTGCTCGTCCTCGTCAAAGCGGCAGCCTTCGAGGTAGTGCTCGTAGGCGCGAGAACGGTCGTCGTGATCGAAATGCAGCACCCGGGCGACTTCCGACTCCAGCCCATCGATGCGGAAATCCAGCACGGCCTGGCCACTCGTCGGTTCGTAGGTCCCGGCGTCGTCCTGCACCACGACTGTCCTTCCGTCCGCCAAAACGCGCAGCTCCGACAGCGGCAGCGTCGTCTTCGGGAACTCCTCGCGCAGCGATTGGACCGAACGGCGCACCTGCCGGAGAGGCACGCCTTGCTCGAGAAGCCCCTTCGCCGCGCGAACACCAACCAGATCTTGAAAGGTGTAGTAGTTGCGGCCAGCAACGCGGGCCGACGGACCGAGCAAGCCCGAGCGGTGCCAGTACCGGAGCCGGGATGGGTTGTAACCGAACAGCCGCGCCACCTCGGCGACCGTATACAGGCCTTCGCGCGGATCGCCCCTCGGGGGCGCTGGCTGCGAGGGGGCCGGCTCCGGGCTCGACGTCCGGATCAGTTTGCCATCCACCCCAAAACCAACGCGAATCACGTTGTCCCGATCGCTGCTTTCGTTCAACTCACTCTCCCCGCGTGAGAATAGGCTGACCTTGCTTCCGTGCAAGCGTCAATGTCCGGCTACGGGCCGACGCGCCCGGTGCTAGGCTCCCAGCATGGCCCACCCACCTGCAGCCGGTCCGATCGCCTTTCTGTCGGACGTGCACGGAAATATCACAGCCCTCGAGGTGGTGTTGGCGGAGCTCGAACGACTCGATGTGAAACGCGTGTACGTCGCAGGCGACCTACTTCTCGGCGGTGATGAGCCGCTGGAGGTCTGGCAGCGTCTGCAGGCGCTGGGCGCGATCTGCACGCGCGGTGCGTCGGACCTCGCGCTGGGCTCCGTCGATCCGGGTAGCCTCGTCCCCATCGACGAGGAGCAGCGTCGTCAAGCCCGCCTGTTCTCGGACACACGGGGGGCGATCGGTGACCTCGTCGCGGAACGGCTTCGACGTCTGCCAGAGCAGCAGCGCATCCCGCTGGTCGACGGCCGCGAGGTATTGATGGTGCACGGCTCTCCAGCCGACAGCAATCGAGAGATCACTCATGATCTCAACGACGACGAGCTCCTCGCGCTGCTGGACGACGACCCGGCGGACATCATCGTGTGCGGCTCCACCCATGTCCCGTTCCAGCGCACCGTCGCGGAGTACCACATCGTCAACGTGGGCTCAGTCGGCGCGGCCCCGGAAGGGCAGATCGCGCACTACACGATAGTCACCCCGAGAATGAGCAGCGCGGACATCCTCCAGGACTGGGTTAGCTACGAGCAGCCCGAGGCTTCCTAGCCGGCTGCTGATTTGGGCTCTTCCGTGCTCGCACGAAGCATCTCGACACGGCGAACGTGCCGCTCGTCAGCCTCGAGGACCACGACGCGATACGATCCCGCGACGAGCGTTGCCCCGATCACGGGCACCTGGCCCGCGAGATGAACCAACATACCGCCTAGGGAATCGAAATCGGTCTTGTCGTCGCAGATCGCTTCGCCGAGATGCTCCTCCAAGTCGTACACCGAGATGCTCGCGTCCACGAAGTAGTGGCCGGGCGCACGCTCGTAAACCAAGGGCATCTCTGCGTCGTGCTCGTCTTGAATCTCTCCAACGATTTCTTCGACGATGTCTTCCAGCGTCACGATGCCAGCCGCTCCGCCGAATTCGTCCACCACCACTGCTAGATGAGAACGGCGACGCTGCATTTCACGAAGAAGGACGCCGATTTTCTGGCTCTCCGCCGCGAAGAAGACGGGCTTGCGCAGCACGTCGGTCAGCAAGACGGCGGTCGGATCGGACTTGTTGCGCAGTACTTCAAAAAGATCCTTCGCGTAGAGGATGCCTTCGACCTGATCGATCTGGCCTCGGTACACCGGGTACCGGCTGTGACCCGACTCGATGACGCTGGCAAGCACGTCGTCGATCGTGGTGTCGATGTCGAACGCCACCATCTGCGTGCGGGGGACCATGATCTCCCGAGCAACGGTGTTCTTGAACTCGAGGACGCTGCGCAGCATTTGGGCGTGCTCCTCCGCGATGGTACCGGTCTCTTCGCCCTGCTCGATCACGTGCTCGACCGTTAACTCGGCAAGGCGGTCTGGATCCTCGACCTCGACTTCAGGAACGAGCTTCATCACGAGCTCGTTGATCCAACGGAGGGGCACCGCTAGGGGCGTAAGCAGCAGATCCACCGGCCTCAACCACCTCCAAAGCTGCAAGGTGGCCTGCCCGGAGCGCTGACGGACCACGGCGCCAGCCACCGTCGCCACGATCGCATAGGCTGCTGAGGTGCCAAGCACCCCGAGGAGAGCGAACCACGCCCCGTACTGGAGCAAGGAAAGCCCCACGAGGGCCGCCGCGAGCGCAACGCAAAGCACCCGACCGATCAAGAGGCGCGACTGAACCGCAGAAAGGTCTCGCAGGACCCGCTGGGCAACCTTGGCGTTGCGGCCCTCGGTCTCCGACAGCGCC
>QMMB01000271.1 GCA_003647035.1 Deltaproteobacteria bacterium
AGCTTTCCTCCTGGCGGCCGGTACAAAGGGCCTGCGACGCGCGCTCCCACACAGCCGCGTCATGATTCACCAGCCGCTCGGCGGCTATGAAGGCCAGGCGTCGGACATCGAGATCCACGCCAAAGAGATCCTCAACACCAAGCAACGGCTCAATGAAATCCTGGCGGAACACACCGGTCAGGACGTCGAAACGATCCGCCACGACACCGAACGCGACAAGTTCCTGTCAGCCATCGAGGCCAAGGACTACGGCATCGTCGACCAGGTGATCGCGCCGCGCAAGGCACTCGGGGTCGCCCCGGCAGCATGAGCACGCTGGAAGTCTGCCTGGTGCGCCACGGGCAGTCGGTGTCGAACGCCGCCGGCGTCTGGCAAGGTCAGGGAGACTCCCCGCTGAGCGATATCGGGCGGACGCAGGTCGCGAGCCTCCGCCGTGCGCTTCAAAGGCAGCAGTACGACCTCGTCATGAGCTCGGATCTGAGCCGGGCGGCGGACACAGCAAAAGCCTCCGGCGTGGAAGTCGAGCACGATCGTGCTTGGCGTGAAATCCACGTCGGCGCCTGGGAGGGCCTGACCATGGAGCAGGTCGTCGAGCGCTTCCCGGAGCAGATTGAGGCCCTCCAGGCACGGCAGACCTTCGCCATCGGCGGGGGCGAGAGCTGGCCCGAGGTGTTCGCTCGGGCCGACGCCTCGCTCGCCGCTCTTCGCGCTCGGTTGCCGGACGGCGGCCGGGCCATCGTGTTCACCCACGGCGGCATCATCGCCGCCCTCGTCTCCGGCCTGCTGGGCGCTCGGGACCGTTTCCCCTGGCCGCTCGGCCGGATGCGAAACACCGGCCGGACCACCCTCCGCTTTACCGGCGACCAGGTCGAGCTGGTTTCTCACAACGACGACACCCACATCCCGAGCGAGCTCCGCCAGAACTACGAACCGCGTCCGGACCAAGTCGTCGTCCGCATGACCTCCGTAGCCGGGGATAGTGAGATGGCCAATACAGGCACAGCGGATTTCAACTCTGCAATCAAATCTGCACGGAAAACCGGTGCAGGTGGGGCCGTGTCGGTATCAGGCACGTCACGTCAGATCGCCGACCTCGCCCAAGACACAGTGGGCACTTCATCCAATAAATTCCGGTTCGTGGAGCCCGCGCATGGGGCCTCGAGCGAGCTGCTGATCTCTGAGAACCATCAGATGTTGCTCGACTACGGCCTGCCGATGATGCAGATCTGAAAAATCTGTTGCAAAAATGAAAAGTAAGCTGCCTCACGTCTGTACAGCTAGAATACAGTTGTAATTCATCTGTAAGGGTTAGTCATGGCATGTCTCAGCTGTGATCCACCCCACATATGGACCTATCCCTTCGGGCGATCGGGTGCAATTTAGGGGCTAAGCGCTCAGAACTTCAAAATCTTTTCAGATCTGAACGATGGTCACAAAGGGAGAACCGACAACCCTTATGAGATCATTCATGATTCCCGGCGCCGTCAAGTTGGCACGGTAGTAGCATATAAGAGAACTCGACATAAGCACTGCGGTGATGACGTCCCCCCACGTCCCCCGTGGTGCTGTTAGACCGGCGATTTGGCTTGTTTTCCCCCCACTTCATCCAAATCGCCATCTCTCTAACGGCCCGAAAGTCCCCCCTTTCGGGCCGTTACTTTTTAATCCCGTTACTTCACGACCTTCAGGTACGGAGGCCGATCGCCTGGCTTTGGCGGTGTAGACGATGTGGAGTGAGCATTTTCGTCTAAGGCGGGCAAGACGCGTAGCGATGGCCGCTCCTCGACCACTGGCGGGGGAGGCTCCCTGCCCGCTTCCCGTTCAATTTCCTCGGAAATCTCCTCAGGCATCGACTCGGGCCACACCATCCCTCGGCCGTCGTCGCCGGCCAGGGCGAACACCGCGTCCCAGTGAACCCGGCACGTGAAGGGTGAGCGGTTGAACGACAGGGTGCCGTAAATGCCATCCGCATCGACCTCTAAATCCCTAATAGGTACCGGCATATCGAAGCCAATCTGCAGGACGAGCTGAGGTTCTGAGCGATAGGATTCGGGTACCGCGACCGTGTCGACTCGAGGGTCGAGGTGCACGAACAAACTGCCCTGGGCCAAGAGGTACCGAGCGACGTCGAGCTTGGGCGGCAGCGGCTTTTCTTCGTCAGCCACTCTTCAGCATTAGCGGATTCGGGTGAGGTTTGCCATCGCCCTAGGTCAGAGCCAGCAGCGCAGTCCCAGCGAGCATCAGGCCCATTGCAATCACCTTTCGACCCGTGATCGGCTCTCCGAAGAAGAGCCTCCCGAAGACGACGCTGCCGACCACGCCGAACGCCCTTTTGAGGGTCTCGATGACGGCTACCCAAAGCCACTGAAGGGCGACCATCTGCAGAGCCAGAGCCGCCACGGCAAACCCGACGAGCAGCGCGAGCAATGCCTTGGGCGCCGAAAGGACATCTCGGAGCTCGCTCTGCTTTCCCCTGGCTAGAATCCAAGAGAGCAGAATCGCGGCGCTCCCACCCGAAAGAAGGAAGGCATGCACGGCCGGGGAGGCATGCCCCAAAGCCCGCTTGTCGAGGGCGGTCGAGAATGCCCAAAGAACCGCGACCGCGATCATGTAGGGCGCGCCCTTCTCGTGGGACACCGAGCGCCACCAGGAATCCGCCAAGTCGCTGTTGAGAACGATAGCGCCGAGAACCACCAAGAGGATGCCCGCCCAATGCACGGTGCCGGGCACTTCTCCAAGGAGTGGAATCGCGACGGCTGCACCGAAGACCGGTGTAAGCGAAAGGAAGGGAACCGTCCGACTCAAGGGTGACAACTGCACCGAGCGCATGAAGAATACGTTCGCCAGCGCATTCATCGCCATCGAGGCCACAGCAGGAAACCAGTACCCTACCCCGGTAACCCAGGTTTGATCGTACGCTGCCCAGGCGCCGAGAAACGGCAACTGCCCGAGCAGCAGAAACACCGCCAGCGCCTCCGGCGAGGCCTTGCCGGCAACCGCCTTGCGAACCACATCGAGCCCTGCCCAACACAGCGCCGCTGCAATGCCCAGAGCAAAACCGGTCATAACCGCTTCGACAAGATGACCTTGGCTTTCACGTCGCGGGGCTCATCTTGCCATGGCCCGGGTGGGTAGTGGCTGACTTCGTACACGCGAAAGGAAACGACGCGGTCGTCTGCGTTGCCCGTGCGTTCGTGATGGCTGAAGATCCAGTCGCCCAAGGCCTTGTGGTACCTGCGGTAGCCTTTGATGCGTACGCTGTAGTCGCACCAGTAGTAGTTCTGCCCCAGCCAAGGTGGAATGGTGCGGAGCGATGGGTCGGCGTAACGTGAGGCGATTTCGTTGAACGGGTCGATGTGCCTTCCATCAGCCGTAACGGCGTCGACGACCAGCCACATGTCGTGCCGCGGCGCATTGGCGGCGAACATCTTCCAACCCTGATTGAGACGGAAGGTCATGACCGTGGCCTTGATCCACTTCGGTTGCTCGTGCTTGACGAACCGGGAGATAGCCGGGTTCTCGGCGGCGACCTGCGAAGTCGCGGCAACCACGAGAACGGCGAGGATGACGTTGGCACCCCAGCGAAGCGGACGCCTCCACGACTCCGAGGCCGCACCGGGCTGCGGTAAGGTGAGCGCAGCAACCAAGGGGTCGTCCTTGGTGCGCCGCAACCGGAGCTTCTCGCGCAGCCATTCCCAGTCCTCCGGGCCGATGAGAAACATCGAGTACGCGATCATCACGAACGAGAACACCCCGACATTCGCGAGGGCAGCGATGCCGAGGTGGAGCGCCCATATGCCCAGGATGGCAGCGCGCCGCGTCCGGGGTCGCCCCCATGGGGAGAGGATCAGGAGCGGCAACAGGTACTCGATGACCAGGCTCGTGTAGGTGATGACCTGGAACACCCAGAACGGTAGATGCTCGCGCATCCAGTAGCCGAGTCCCGTCACGAGCCGCTCCTGATTGGCCAGCCAGTAGACCGCGCTCCCATCGATCCACGTCTCGCCGCTCTTGTGGACCGCATTGAAGAAGTAGATGATCGCCAGCTGCATCGTCACCACGAGCACCGCCCACGACACGACTGGCGAGCTCTTTGGTTTACCGGCTTTGTTTGCGCGCCACGCATCCACGGAGAGCGCCGATCCCAGCGGCAGGAACGCCGTCCACACCATGAGGTTGCAGAACACGAAATCGCCACCGTTGGAGACGACGTCGACGCGAATCTGGAGCGACAGCAGGCAAGCCGCCGCCAACACCTGCGCGACGCGCGTGAAGATCCCGAACAGCAGGGCCAGGTACACCAAGCCGATCAGCACGAAGGCCACCCTGACCCCGGTGTCCGAGCTCACGTAGAACAGAAACGACTCACCCCACGGCTTGAGCGGGTACTTCGCAAGCATCGCGTTCGGGAGAAGGCCCGACTCGAAGTACCAAACCGACATCTCCGCGCCTCGCTTGGCAAGGTCGAACAGAAGCAGCAGCGCGATATAGATCCGCGCCAGGCCGAGCGTGCGGATGTCGATGCTGAGGAACCGGTCGCGTAGGAAGGTCTTATCGATGCGCATGGCCTGGCTCAGCTCGCACGGACCCTATCAGCGTCTGGGTCCAACACAAAACAATGTCTTTCCGCGCAGTTGCGAACCCCGTGGACAAGCCTCATAGTGTGCACGTCTTTGAAAATTTGGGGGCGACCGGTTTCGACGGGGATGATGAAGGTTCGGTTGCGTGTCCGTCGGCCCAAGCACGACGTAAAAACGTTTGGGACGTACAACTGCCAACGATAACGCAGTTGCTCTCGCGGCCTAAGTAAAGCCAAGAGAGCCGTCGAACCTAGAAGCTTGCCTGTGCTTCTAGCGGAGGCGTCATTTGAACGGGCTGGTCATTGCGAGTCGGGTTCGGCGCAATGACGAGATGAAGAACCACTAGCGTTGGTGCGAGCCTGTTTGTGGGCGCAAATCATCGCGAATTTCAAAACACAAACTACGCACGTAGATGCAGTTCTGGAACATTTCCGGACGTGGGTTCGATTCCCACCGCCTCCACTGATAAGCACTCGGAATCATTTCGTTTTGATCTTGGGTGGCAAAATCGCTGGCAAAAACCTGGTGGGAAACTG